>JAJZPC010000005.1 GCA_021811385.1 Deltaproteobacteria bacterium
CAATGCGCTTGGCAGTGCCGAGATCATTGATGGTGACGTTCTCCAGCTTGATGCCGAGGTCTTCGGTGATCACCTGGCCGCCGGTGAGGGTGGCGATGTCTTCCAGCATGGCCTTGCGGCGGTCGCCGAAGCCAGGGGCCTTGACGGCGGCTACGCTCAGGGTGCCGCGCAGCTTGTTGACCACCAGGGTGGCCAGGGCCTCGCCGTCCACGTCCTCGGCGATGATGCACAGGGGACGGCCCATCTTGGCGATCTGCTCAAGGATGGGGAGCAGATCCTTCATGTTGCTGACCTTCTTCTCGTTGATCAGGATGAAGGGTTCGTCCAGGTTTACTTCCATCTTCTCGGCGTCGGTGACAAAGTACGGAGAGAGGTAGCCGCGGTCGAACTGCATGCCCTCGACCACATCCAGGGTGGTCTCCATGCCCTTGGCCTCTTCCACGGTGATGACGCCTTCCTTGCCGACCTTGTCCATGGCCTCGGCGATGATGTTGCCGATGGTGGCGTCATTGTTGGCGGAGATGGTGCCGACCTGGGCGATTTCCTTCTGCTCCTTGGTGGGCTTGGCGATTTTCTTCAACTCGGCAACCACTGCCTCGACGGATTTGTCGATGCCGCGCTTGATGTCCATGGGGTTATTGCCCGCGGCAACCAGCTTGGAGCCTTCGGAGTAGATGGCCTGGGCCAGGATGGTGGCGGTGGTGGTGCCGTCGCCTGCCACGTCGGAGGTCTTGGAGGCAACCTCCTTGACCATCTGGGCGCCCATGTTCTCGAACTTGTCCTTTACCTCGATCTCCTTGGCAACGGAAACGCCGTCCTTGGTGATGATGGGTGCGCCGTAGGATTTCTCGATCAGCACATTGCGGCCCTTGGGACCAAGCGTTACCTTCACGGCATTGGCCAGGATGTTTACGCCATTCAGAATGGACTCACGGGCTTTTACACCGTATTTGATATCTTTTGCAGCCATGGTGGTAATTCTCCTTTCCGTCTAATCACAAAAAATTACACAATCTGTCGAAGTACGATTTATAAAGGCAGGGTTATTTCCCTTCAAGAACCCCGAGAACATCGTCCTCACGCATGATGAGGTAATCCTCGCCATCGATCTTGATCTCGTTGCCGCCATACTTGGAAAACAACACGCGGTCACCGACCTTGAGATCCACGGCAACCCGCTCGCCCTTCTCGTTGTGGCGGCCCTTGCCAACGGCGACAACCTTGCCCTCGGCGGGTTTTTCCTTGGCGCTGTCGGGGATAAAGAGCCCACCCTTGGTTTTCAGCTCTTCCTCCAGTCTTTTGATCAGGACACGATCATTTAACGGACGAATCTTCATGTAATGCCTCCAATTGTTTTTGGTAATGTATTGTGTGTAACCACGAAACGACACATCGGGGGGAACAACAGCCCGAAGCGCTTCCCGACCCGTAAATGAAGCGGCAGGGAAGACCGCTTGGCGCGGCGCTTTCCTGCCTTGATGGCACACAATATGTATCGGGTCTTAAAAAATCAAGAGCAGCTGTTTACTTTTTTTATCTAATGATATCAAAAAATTACATAAATTTCTTGGGCGCGGCCTCTTTTGCCCCCCCCTGAAAGATCAGAGCCGCGTCACCCAACCGTAGGGGTCTTCCTTGGTCCCATACTGGATGGCCTGGATTTCATCAAACAGCTTTTGCGACAACTCCCCGGTTTTCCCGTTGTTGATCAGACAATCCCGGTCTTTGTAGTGCAGGGAGCCAACCGGGGAGATCACCGCCGCGGTGCCGGTGCCGAAAATCTCCTTGAGCGAGCCGTTTTCCTGGGCAGCCAAAACCTCGTCGATGGAAATCCTGCGCTCCACCACGGGAAGACCCCAGCCCTTGGCCATCTGGATGACCGAATCGCGGGTAACCCCGGGCAGGATGCTGCCGCCCAGCGGCGGGGTGATGATCTCGTCGCCGATGACGAAGAAGATATTCATGGTGCCGACTTCCTCGATGTAACGCCGCTCCACGGCATCGAGCCAAAGCACCTGGGTAAACCCGGCCTCATGGGCCTCCACCGCCGCCATGATGCTGGCGGCATAGTTGCCGGCCGCCTTGATATGGCCGATCCCGCCCGGCACTGCGCGGACATACTTGTCGGTGACATAGATCTTGACCGGATTGAATCCTTCGGGATAATAGGCGCCCACCGGACTCAGGATGACATAAAACAGGTATTCCTTTGCCGGTCGCACCCCCAGGGCCGCCTCGGTGGCGATCATGGTGGGACGGATGTAGAGGGTGGCGCCCTTGGCCGTGGGGATCCAGTCCTGATCGAGGCGTAGCAGCTCCTTCAAGGCGGCGAGCACCTCGTCCACCGGCAACTGCGGCATGCAGAGCCGCGCGGCCGACCGGTTCATCCGCTCGATGTTTGCCGCCGGGCGAAAGAGGTAGATGCCGCCGTCCTTGCCCCGGTAAGCCTTCATCCCTTCAAAGATAGCCTGGCCGTAATGCAGCACCATGGCCGCCGGGTCGAGGGAAAAACTCCGGTATGGCTGGATCGTGGCATCGTGCCAGCCCCTGCCCTCGGTGTAGGGTATGACCAGCATGTGATCGGTAAAATGTCTGCCAAAACCCAAGGCGTTTTGGTCCGGCTTGGGTTTTGCTTCTTTTTCCGTGATTTTTTCCAGTTGGATATCCATGCTCTTTTCCTCGGACAAAACTTTCCATTGCGATGCGGCACAGCCGTGTTGCCCTGCTTTACAGCCACTATCGGACAAAAAACAATCTGTTGAACCAAGACCAAAGACAACAAATATAAATGATAATGCGCCCGGCTGAAACAACTTATTGATGGTGGCGCGGTAAACCTGTGAATTAGATCGTGGGGGGAGAGACAGAGGGCGGGGAGGGGGAAAAGATGGTCGGGGCGAGAGGATTCGAACCTCCGGCCTCCTGCTCCCAAGGCAGGCGCGCTAACCAGACTGCGCTACGCCCCGACGGACGATGATGGAAGCTGCTTTATTAGCACTCCGTCCGTGGCCGGTCAAGAGAATTGTTTTTGCGCCGGATGGATTTCGCCTCCTGAGCCGTTGTGCAAAATGATCGCAATATTGAAATGTTGTGAACGGCATAAGGAGCCGTGCCGAAAGGGTCAAAAATGTAATAGTTATTTTGAAACGGCTCCTAAAAATGTTGACGCACGGATGCGCAGTTGCTATATTGCCCGCGTTCAGCTCAACAACAATCCTGGGTAGCTCAGTCGGTAGAGCAGGTGACTGTTAATCACCCTGTCGGGGGTTCGAATCCCTCCCCGGGAGCCACGAAAAATCAAAGGGTTACGGCAATAGTCGTAACCCTTTTTTATTTTCATTTCCCGTTTTTCTCCCCACCCTCTCCCCGCTTCTTGTTTTCAAGCCCCATCCTCTATTCTTTCCGTGTGCCCATGCTCATGCAACCACTTCCGGTGAGCTTGAGCATCAGCCCATTTTTGATCAATGAGTAATTCAAGGTACCTGGTACGAGAGATCCTCTTTCTTGAGCCAGGTTGCCAGTTAACTAAGTCATTGAGGCGGGTAACAGTTTCGCCACCAAAAGTAATGGTCACTTCATCCAATTTTTTCTTGCGTCTTTCCTGCCGCATACGCGCTTGTCGGATGCTGGTGTGGAGACGCCGCCGTTGGTCTTCATCTAACCACCGCTCGACGAATGTATTCAAAACATTGAGCATCTCACCGGCCGGGGTAGAAGGATAGCGCCGGTATGTTTTTCCGGCTTGGCTTGGTAATTCGGGCAAGTGTCGCGAAATCCACTTTTCAGCCACGCCTTGGTCAACAGGAGTGATGATGCGATATTTGGGCATTGCCATAGGGCTTCCTCTTTTTTAATCTGTTACCTTGTAACATATTGTTACTAACGTAACAGGTTGAGAGAAATGTAACAACAGAAAAGGCCACAGGGGCATGTATTTCTATACAGAATAGTCTTTATAGAACTAGCTGAAATTATTAGATAAAAAACAAAATAGGCCTTATCATGTCTTCATGATCACCTACGGCAACAGTATTTCACCCACATACACATGAGTGAGTAAAAATATGGACATATACGACGAATTGGCAGCACGTTGGCCAGCTCCAATCGTGGCCAGGAAAGAAGTAGGGCGATTTTCGGGAGGGATTTTGAACCCCCGAACCATGGCCAATTGTGACTCGGCAGGGGATGGCCCACCACGGATAAAAATAGGGCAACGAATAGTGGCTTATCCAGTCAAAAGCCTTGTCGCCTGGCTCCGATCCAGGGCTTCAAAGGATTGACCAATGAGCAGCGCACCCAAGATCCTGACCCTGCGGGAGACCGCCCTGTTCCGAAAAACGGCGAACGCAAAATGGTGAGCATACTACTTCGCAACGTTAGGTCTGATGGCATAATTGGCCCCCATTTGTCAGTTAGTATGACAAGCATAGTAACCGACTATGCTTCTTGCGCTTTGCTCCAGAAGCGTCGGCTCCTGCGGAGAGGCTTTTTTTCATGGGTTATCAATTTCTTCACCTGGAAAGTTATGCGCGGGTGGCGGGTAAAGGAAAGGCAGGAGGCCACGATTTAGCCTCAATCGCAGCCGAAGCAGAGAGGCGACCCGAGGCCTGCCAGCACATCGGGCAGCCCCAGCCTCCCACCTTGATTTTTGGCTGTATGCCGACCGAGGCAGCGGCCGCAGCCCAGGCCTGGGCAGAGCAAGCCAGCGACGCGAGGGGCCATGCCCTTCGCAAAGACGGCCTAGCTCTGGCCGCCGGAGTGATCTCCTGGCCAGAAGATCGACCACAAGAGGAATGGCCCGCCTACAGGAATGAAGCCATGGAATGGCTGAAAAAACAATACGGTCCGCGCTTGTTGTCGATTGTCGAACATAAGGACGAGCCCTATCTCCATATCCATTTTTATGCCGTGCCGTTGCCCGGAGAACGTTTTGATCTTCTGCACCCTGGGCGAGCCGCAGCCCTGCAGGCCAAGGCCGCCGGAATCAAAAAAGGCGGGCAAAACGAGAGCTACAAGGCCGCCATGCGGTCCTGGCAAGACGATTTTTTTCAGCAAATTGCATCCCGCCACGGCCTCACCCGACTTGGCCCGCGGCGTCGTCGAATTTCGCGGGCCGCATGGAAAGCCGAGCAGGCCGCCGCGCAACTGATGGCATGCAAAATGTCGCGCCTGAAGCGGAGCGGCGAGCTGGTGGCCCTCGCCCAGGGAAATCTTACACAGGCGGCGAAGCTGGCCGAGGATGAAGCCGAGCGCCATAAAAAAGCCCGCCAGGAATTGAATGAGATCATTATGCAGGTCAAAAAACAGGATAAACAGCGTGCAAAGGAAATCTACCAGACCTCCCAAGACCGCATAGCCGCAGGCCGGGTGTCAAACGAGCGACAAAAGGCATGGGAAAAACGTCGTGATGAGTTTCTTCTACCGCCGGCTGGACTTAGCTACAACCAGGCAGAGCGCCGCCGAACGTTTGCAAAAGAGTATGACTTCTTGATGTGGCCGGAGGACATACGCCGCCACGCAGTCGAGGCATCACGCCAGGGCGGAGATGCTCTACACCAGATCAAGGTAGACCGCCGCAAGGCGCGGGAGTCACAAAACAGTGCGGAAGGCCAGCTCTATCACCTTCAGGAGCGCATTTCGGAGTGCAAGTCCTGGCAAATCTTTGAAAAAATTAAGTTGGCGGCCGAGCTACGAAAAATCGAGGCCCGAATCGCGGTTACCAAGGCCGAGCAAAAACGCCTTGCCCATGTGGAGAAAAAGCTCATCAGCTCTTGTCCCTCAGATGTGGTCGAAAAATATCGCCACCGCAAGGAGGAGGAGCGAGAAAAAGCTATTGCGGAGCTTTTGCGGCGAGAAGCGGAGGAGGCCGAGGCCGAGCGCAGGGAGACAACTGAAGCCAAGGAACGCCGCGAGTGGATGGCAATGAGACCCGCGCCTGGACTCAAAACCAAAACAACCGGCTGAACGCCTCGGCGCAGCCCGAGCAGCAGAAAATAAAGCCCACCTGGCCACGCCCAGGCGGCATGTGAGTGAGGTGAGCCATGAAAAAATTCGAGGAAATGACACTGTGTGTCGGCGGCGATGCCTTCAAAAAATGGTTGTTTTTTGGCAATCCTGGCGCCGCTGTCCTTTGGTTATCCGACCCTTTTCTCTTAAGGTCAGCAAAAAAGTGAAACGTCAGCATAACGTCAGCAAAATTATTTTTCCGAAAACTGCAAAAAAGTAACTTGCTGACGCACTTGCTGACGTTATAGAGAAAACACACCGACACCTAACGAGAAAGGCTTTCCTTGGTCTTACCCCCCTGTTTTGCTGACGCTGACGGGGGGTGGGGTGTCCAGCAAAAAAAATCATTTTTTGCTGACGTTATCAATCAGAACGTCAGCAACACGTCAGCCTAAAAGAGGTAGGTCGTATGGGTCGCAAACCAAAACAGATTTCTCTTTTTGAAAATCTCACAGAAGAAGCCAGCGATTACGCTCGCATTGCCCTCATTGCAAAACGACGCAAAAAGCAAAGCGACTGGCGCGGCATGGTCGCCGTTCCACCTGGCAGTCTACTAGAGACGATCATTCGTGAGTTCGAGGCCAAGACCAACATAGCATTGGAAATACCTCTGAACACTTTTCTACACTACGTCTCCGGAGCCCTGATCACAAAAGGCTCAAAGATTATATTTCAGGGCAATGCGATCGAAGCCGACGTCTGGTCAATCGTCTTGGCGCCGTCGGGCGGCGGCAAGACATGGACGCAAAAGCAGATCGGTAATGGTCTGAATGGCATCGTGCCAGTCATGGAAACAGGTGCAGCGTCCGCCGCCGCGTGGTTGGAGGAATTCGCCGCCCAACCGCGTGCTCTCTGGGTTCGTGACGAATTTTTCCAGCTACTGAAAGGCATCGATCAGCCAGGACCGCTGGCCGACCTAAAGGGCTACCTTCTGCAAATCTATGATAACTCCAAAATTGAGCGAACGACGAAGCGGTCGCAGATCACAGTGGAAGATCCCGCGCTGACGATCCTCGGCTTCACTGCCTTGCAACCTTTTGTAGAGGGAATATCCCCAGAAAGCCTACTCGACGGCTTCGCCCAGCGGTTCGGCTTCATCCTCGCCCAGCCTGACAAACGCCGCAACTGGCGTGATTATCCTGTTTGGAGCGTCGAATCAGCCGACTGGTCGGAGCGTTTCCGTGCGATGATCGACGGGCTACAGCCGGAATATCGAACCTCCCCAGACGCCGAACGCGCTTTTTTCCGTTCTTTCAAGCATCTTTCAGGCGGTCTCCGGCTGGACGAATCATTTTTTCGACGCGTAATGTGGCGAGCGCATAAGTACGCTCTCGTTTATCACATCATTCGCAATGCCTCAAGTGACACCCTACTCACGGAAGAAGATTATGGCTGGGCCGCACGCCTAATCGAGATGCAGCTTGCAGACGCCGCTGAGGTGCTGGAGATGTGCGCGAAGTCAGATATCTCCCGTGCGATCGACGCAGCCGACGAAATTGTGCGCCGCTTGCAGACGGAAGGCCAACCCGTCACCGCCCGTGCCATCGTCTCGCGGACACGCCTTATTACAACGTCTGCAATGGCACGTTTTATTCTTGGTGTCCTTGGCGTACAGGAGAATGTTCGCCGCCCTCGTCTTGCTGCTTGAAAGCTTCTTTTCCGCGCTATGCGCGCAACGCAAGCCTCGACTATCCGCTGCAGGGGATTTTTCTTTTTCTCAGACGAGAGGGTGTCTCCTGGCGGAAGCCTCCCTCTGGGGGCATGGATCTTTAGCCGGCTTCACAGCCTAACGGCCGAGCGCCGGTTTTTTTGGAGTCATTCCTCGGCTAACGACACCGAGGCCTTCGGCCTAAAAAAAGCGAAGCGCCCAGAACCAGGGGACAGGAGGCCTGCTTGAAGGAATGTGGCTGCTGCGCGGAGCGCTGAAGGGCACCGCTGACCAAGTGCCCCAAAAAAACACCCCCCGAAGACCAAAAAGCGCAGGGTGGGCCTTTCCTGTCAATTTCCCCCCATGTTTTCCCCCTTTAAAAGCAAAAAAACCCGACATGAGGACAAAAAACAGCAGAAAATCCACCTGAAAATGCAGGATGATACTTAAAAATTTTTCACCCAACCATACGAATGATGTTCGTTATAGTCCCCAATCCAATCCACGGCTGACCCAGAACAGTTCTGGCATTCGGCAAATCACTTCAGCGGGCTTTTAGCCTACCGCTTCTGTCGTTGGATCAAGGAGACACGCTCACGATCCTGAAAAACATTTGAACTTCCAGTCTTTAACATAGCCGTACCCCACTCGTAACTTAGCATAAATTTGGCCAATTGTACCACATTAACAGTTAGTTACTAACCATAACTAGTCAAATTAAAATGTAATAAAAAAATCAAATTTTTTTACATTTTAATTTGACTCAAATCCCTCAAACATGCTAAAAATCAAAATAAGGAGAAAATTTATTTTGAAAATAACTTCTAAATTTATACAACAAAAACTTGGATTTTCTCGTCAGCGGCTCTACTATTGGCGAAATGTGGGCATATTCCCTTTTCCCCCAAAAAATTTGGGAGACAGCGGACAATTCTGTTATTCTTTTCATGACTTAATAGTCCTGAAAACTATCAAATTACTCAAAGAGGCTGGTGTAACCACCTTCCATATACGAATAATTTTCGAACGGATTAAGATTCTTTTCCCTGAAGTGAAAAATCCACTCGCGGAGAACCAACTCGTGGTTTTTGGGGGGAAAATTGTTTACATAAAAAAAGGATACGCCTATGATATATTAACAGGGCAGGCACTTCTTCTTGATTTTAAGAAAGTGGAAAAATGGGTGGGTGAAATTTTACAGCTTCAGAAACTCTCCCAGTCTGCCGAAAAAACAAATGATTCATTCTGGAATACACAGCTAAAAATTGGTTAATCTGCGAAATCATATAAATATTTTTTTGTTGCGAAGATCTCTGGTTGCCTGTATTTTGTTTGCTTCTTTTTTTGGTGATAAACTCGACATACTTACTTCCATAATAAGCACCCAAATTATTCCCTGGAGGAAGGGACAACATGAACCTAGAAAAATTTAGACATAAGAACCCTGCAAATGAAGGTTACATTAACGAGTCTGTCGTTATGAGCAACTTCTCGCGGGCAAAACGCGAAAGAACCACCGAAACAATCGATGGACAAATTATAGGTATGTTCCTCGAATCGTCGAACGAGTCTGCTTACATTACTGTGCCCGCCTGTGCCAGAAAGAGTGACAGATAAGAAATTTTCAAATGATTTTAATAAGGTAACTGTGAAGAGGTAGCATTTGCTACCTCTTTTTTTTTGAGGTTTTCTGATGACCAAAGCATCCCCAGAGCTGATATCCAATGT
This sequence comes from Deltaproteobacteria bacterium, assembly GCA_021811385.1. Taxonomy (GTDB): domain Bacteria; phylum Desulfobacterota; class Desulfobulbia; order Desulfobulbales; family Desulfurivibrionaceae; genus Thiovibrio. Next base: position 9,386 of record JAJZPC010000005.1, read on the forward strand.
CGGAAACAGCGCGATCAAAATAGCATGTTTACAGGTTAAACCTGGATATGAGTTTAGTGTTGTTTCCTCGCTAGAAAAGGCCTGCAAGGACAACAAGGATATTGTTAACCATGCAATCATAAAAGGCTTTGGGCATTATGACGTAATTCTAATTTATGAAGGGGCAAGCTTCGAATACCGCCTGACAAGCTCTGGTCCAATCCCGGGAATTTTATCTTCTAATACATATCTATGTTTCCCCTACCTAGGGTCAAACACGAGTGATTTTTTTAATAAGCTTAAAAAATCACTATTTGTTGGATTAAGCCTCCTAAAATATAATACTTCAAGCGGGGAAAGCATTCTCTCAATTGAGAAAAAACTAATTTCACACTGCAAAGCAGCAATCACAACACCGCCTGAGTTTCTCGGAACAATTGGCTGGAATGAAGTTATTTTATTGTTATTCAGTGATGACATCCAAGACGTTGTGACCGGATTACTAAAACTAAATTACAAAAAAAATATGAACGGCCTCATCGAGAAAACTTACTCTACGGTGGGGATTCAACATAATATCCTTCCGGCGTGTGAAGGAAAAAATATTCCGAAGATTGAAAAAGAACTCGCAAAATACCCAGGTCTTTCAGCGAAAATTTCAGACAAATTGTTGCCGATTATTAAAATATCGGCCAAACCTGCTTATTATGATGAAATAACTACATTTTGGAAAGATCAAGAGTTTAAAACACGTGAAATTCTCGGAACATACGATATTGCATGCGAGCTCCTGCCGAGACCGGAAACAACACATACATGGAGTTTGCTCTTGGCATGTCTATTATTTTTTAGGTGCAGCTTTAAAGATAGAATAAAATCAACTTTCACAAGTATTGAATTTGAAAGATCCATTGATCTTTGCATATATAAATCCACGGAAATATCACAACCTGATATTCCACAACCATCTCTCTTGAATGATTCTAAGGACTTCACACAGTTTTCGATAAATGAGCTTAATGTTTTCGGTCGTGCAGCACCTCTATTGGCAAACCATATTTACACATTAAACTCATTAAGACAGCACCCTATATCAGGAAAAGCGTTCAGCGACATGGGGTATTATCCAAGGGCAATTATCAATCTTGGAAACAAGTTGCGCAAAAGTAGAACAACAAAAAATAACCCAGATTTCCATCACAACCAATCAAAATCATTAGAAGATATAGGATTACAAGCAGCATACGCAATAGCTAGTGGTTGTCAGCTGAGATCTTATGGAACTTATGGAAATATAGAACGCCCCCATGGAGGGTTCTCAAAATTAAGGGGCGGAGCTCAAAGGGCTTTGCTAGCTACCCACTTTCTTCCCGCCTCTATCTTGTATAAGCTAGGGCTTAACTGGGAAGGATTCATTATTGTTGAAGAGCCAAAATTTTCTCACATAAACGAGGTAATTTCTGTTCCATCAGAAGCACTTTGGCGGCCCCAAACGTGGTGGGCCATAGTCCACGAGACCGGCCATGTGTTTTTCACAAAAGTGAAATGGATAGATGAGGAAGAGCCTGTTGTTCAAAAAATATTAACCAATAAAAGTAAACCGAACATATTCTTTGATTTTTTATTAGAACTCGGCGCAGAAATTTTTGGATACAAAATCGGTTTCTTTAATAATTTCAATCTATATCTTGAAGTATTACTTGAATATTTAGTAGATATTGAGCCAACACAAAATAAACATTTTGACATGAGTGTCTATCTACTAAGAACATTTTTTGTTGAAATGTACTCAGAAAGATTTGATGGGGAAAAAATTAGCGATGAAGAATTTTACAGCGAAGAATACTTGTTCAATAGAGCAGTAGAACATATTGATAAAGCAACAAAAATTATTGACAATCGCCTTATTGAAAATAATCCTAAATATACTGATAATTTTATAATTCATAATAAATATTTTCTTGCAGCAAGCTATGCGGTTACAATGAAAGAATTAACCGAATTTGCTGCCTATTTAAATAACAAAGTTACAACATATGGTAATGAGAACCCTTTTATGACAAAATCGCATGATCATTATTTCTCTGACACAATTGATGCCTTTAATTCGATAAAAAAAGGGCAGGTTTGGTGGGGGACATTACCACATCCTGAGGCACTTCTATATAGATTGATTTTAGAAAGGAAAAATTTAGAATTTTGTTCATCAATTTCTGCAGTATTAACATACTGGAATCAAACAAATTAAATAAGGTATATTTTTTATGCTACCGACATTAGGTCTGTTTGATCCTACAACCAGAAAAGCAACGGGATCATTTTCAGAAACACAAGCAGAAATGAATTTGATACATGGAATATTGGACATTCCTGTTTTGAAAGATCAATTTATCCAGTTTAGTTTAGCTAAATATCCCATTGTCGAACAACATGAAAAAAGTAATTTGATATGCGAAATAATGAGAAAACTATGGCCAGATTCTATCGGCGATCAACAGTTCAAACTTTTTAGAAAGTTTGAAACTTTTTTATCTGCAATTGGAAAAAGAGACCATTTTTTTCATCAGTTTCTCGTGTACCTAATCGGCATGAACATAATAAGTTTGACTCTTAAAAATTTTCCTAATGAATCTGAAAAAGAAAATATTTTTGGATTCAAAAAAGATGAGGATATTTATAAAACATGGCTCATGACATCAACATGTCATGATTTTGGATATCCATATCATGCTGCAACAAAAATAGCCAATTACCTATCAGACCTTTATGCAGAAACAAACCTAAATTACGTATCATCTAGACTACATATATCAGATAATAAAAATGACTTAGAACTTGAGCACAAACTATCTTTAATCGAAATTGACAATACGGACAGTGCCGAGGAAAAAAATTTAAATGTAACAACTTTCCTAAATAAGTTAATGGAGGAATACCTAGAGGAAGAAACATCAAAGATTGATGAACTGCAAAAATCTTTTTCACAAGAAAAAGACCACGGCTACATAAGTTCATTACTACTTTGCAAAACAGTGGTGGAATCATACATTAAAACCGCTCCATGGCCATCATTTAAAAAAGGAAATTATTACAAATCGTTAAAGTTATCCATGGGAGCTATTGCACTTCACAATATTAGAGACAAAAAATTGCAGGAGAAAATTACAGCAAACAGAAATATATATGCTTTCCTGCTGTTTATTGTTGACAATATCCAAGACTGGTATCGATCTTTTACTACAAGTCCAAAATATCCAGCATATAAATTTGTCGGATTCGAAAAATGCCATGATTCAGGCAAAATTTATATCGATTATTTATTAACAAGTGATTCCTGGTCAGAAGAAATGCACAACAATATTTTGAATGAGATTGCATTACGAAAAACGACCATAAATAATCCAAAAAACGAAACAAAACTAGGGGTCACTATATCTATTCGTTATTACTTATTAAAAAAAGATAAACCTATAGAAATCAAATGTTCCTTCTAATTTTTTAGTCCTTACCTTGTTTGTTTTTTACCACAACGGTTTTACCCTCCTCCAGCGTCGCGGCCAGGGTCCGCGTTGCCAGCCTAAGTGAGTTCTCACCCAGATGACTGTATCTGGCGGTCATAGCCAAGGTCTTATGCCCGAGCAGCTCCTTGACCGTGTAAAGGTCAACCCCAGCCTCAACCAACCAGCTTGCATAGGTGTGCCGCAGAGTATGGAAGCAAACTTGCCGCCGCGGATCTTCAATCCCATTATTGAGGCCCAGGCGAGCCACCACCCGAGCGAAGGCCGCCGACACTTCCACAATCTGCTTACCTCGCCGGTCACGAAAAATGAGTCGGCTATCCTCAGTCTCACTTTTTTTCCGCTGTAGCATTACCTTGACGACCGGACTCATAAAGGCGGTACGGGTCTTACCGTTTTTGGTATCAACCAGCAGCAATGTCTCCCGCTCAAAATCGATGCAGTCCCACGTCAGAACAAAAATCTCCCCGGCACGGAGGCCACAATGCAACGAAATAAGCGCTATGTCATGGAGCTGGCTAGATGTTCTTTTCAGTTCGATAAGCAGGCAATCCCCCTCCGCTCGGGAAAGAAAGCGGGTTCGTTCGTTGTTCATCTTCAGTTTTTTTACGTCTCGACCGGGCCAGTCGCCAACAACAATCCCTTCCCGGCGGGCAAAATTCCAAATCTGCCGAATCACAGCCAGGGCGTGATTGATACTTGCTGGAGTGAGCGAGCGCGGTTTGCTTTTCTTAGGCGCGGTGTTTTTGCGGTGGCCAGCCCGCATATTGGCTTTAATTTTATCTAGATGAAAGGGGGCAATTTTGGAAAAAGAAAAATTCCCTATCACAGGAGCAATCCAGAGGCGAAACAATCGTTCCTCGGAACCCCAGCTATCAGGCTTCTTATGGGCTTTGGCGTGGGGAAAATATGCGCTTTCAAAAAACTCCGCAAAAGTGATGGCCGCCAGCCGGTCAGCCTCTTGCTGTCGGGTTTCTTCGAGCCGCCGCACTTCTTCAATCTCGCGGGATTCTCGAAGCCTTTGTGGACCCTCACCAATCCGGGCCGCCCGTTTCAGCCGGGCAAGCTCCTCGCTAGCCCGTTCGGCACTCCACCCTTCGGTTGCCCAGCCCAAGCCTTCTTCTTGACGCTTGCCGTCCTTCTGGTAGCGAATGGCATAATATTGATCAAACTTAACGCCGTGTTTGCGAGTTTTATGCTTGTAGAAACGCACACCCGGAAAGGGTGTTTTGAACCACTCTACTGCCATAGCCGTTTTCCTCTCCCCACTCTCTCCCCACATTTTAAGTGAATGTGGGTGATGTTAAGTGATCTTCTGGGAAGTACTATCCTTGAAAAAAGCTTGCAATGTCAACAGATAAATGATTTTTTGTGATGATGAAGGAAGTCAAATTTAACGGGCTGTTAATCACCCTGTCGGGGGTTCGAATCCCTCCCCGGGAGCCATGTAAATTCAAAGGTTTACGGTATCCGCCGTAAACCTTTTTTTGTGCCGTTTTCCTGCCATCCCCTCCGGCCACCGCCGCTGAGTCTTCAAAGCCTTTGCGATTCTTCCCTCCCGTTGCGTCATGATACCGAGTGACAGTCAGAGAGTGATACGGTATTTTAACGACATAATCGTCATCGTCTTCGCTCCCAACGCAAAAAAAACGGATCATCCGCCACAAGGAGAACCCATGTTTGATTTCACCTTTCACAACCCGACCAAGATCATCTTCGGCGCAGGCAAGGAATCCTTGATCGGCTCGGAACTCAACGCCGCCGGGATCACCCGGGTGCTGCTGGTCCATGGCCGGAACTCGGTGATCAAGAGCGGTCTGCTGGACAGGGTTCTGGCCAGCCTGAAGGGAGCCAATATCGGATGCACCCAGTTCGGCGGGGTGGTCTCCAATCCGGTGCTTTCCCATACCAGGGAAGGCGTGGCCCTGGCCAAGCGGGATCAGGTCGAGGCGATCCTGGCGGTGGGCGGGGGTTCGGTGCTGGACGAGGCCAAGGCCATCGCCGTGGGCGCCCTGAGCGATTCGGATGTCTGGCAGTTCTTTGTGGGCAAGGAGGTGGAACGCGCCCTGCCCGTCTTCACCATCCTGACCATCGCGGCCACCGGCAGCGAGATGAACGGCAACTCGGTGGTCACCAATGCGGAAACCAAGCAGAAATACAATATCTCCTCGCCCCATGTCTACCCAAGGGTCTCCATCCTCAACCCGGAGCTGACCCATTCCGTGCCCCTGAATTACACGGCCTACAGCGCGGTGGACGCCATCGCCCATGTCATCGAGGGGTACTTTACCAAACAGCCCGGCACCCATCTCCAGGACCGGCTGGTGGAAGGGATCATCAAGACGGTGATCGAGACCACCGACCTGATCATGGCCGAGCCGACCCACGCAAAGGCGCGCGCTTCCTTCATGTGGGCAGCCACCCTGGCGCTCAACGGCCTGACCCCGGCCGGGATCGGCGCATACAGCTTTCCCAACCACATGATCGAGCACGCCATGAGCGGTATCTACAACATCCCGCACGGGGCCGGGCTTTCCATCGTCATGCCCGCCTGGATGAAGTGGTATCTCCCGAAAAACCCCAGCCAGTTTGCGCGGTTTGCCAAGGAGATCTTCGGGCTCGATTCCGGCGAGGCCGGGATTGCGGCGCTGGAGCAGTGGTTTGTCGCGATCAAGTCGCCGGTGCGGTTGGGTGAGGTGGACATCCCGGCAGCCGATATCGGGACAATCGCGGAGAATGCCGAGGGCCTTGCCAAACAATGGGGGATTGGCGACCTCTACCCCAAGGCAACCATTGGTGAGATTCTGCGGTTGGCGGTGTAAAAATAAGGAGCTCGTAAAAACAGCCCTTCGACAGGCTCTGGGCGAACGGTTGTTCTCATAACGTGAAAAAATCCGCTCAGGAGAGCCCTGTCGAAACACCGATGCTCTGCGCCTAGAGAAAAAACACCGTGTGCCGCTGGCGTTGATGCCCGGCAACATGTTCCTGTTCCTGGAGAAAGCAGACATACCCGCCGGATGCCTCGCCTTTGGCCAGCCCCACCGCCGCGAGCAGCGGCCCGGAAAACCGGGCAAAGATTCCCCGCTTGAAAAATTCGTTCCTGGTCAGCCGGGTATAGTGCGGGGGCAGCTCTTCCGGCAGGCTCCGCCAGAGATGATCCCGAATCTCCTTGGACGGCTCCGCATCCAGCCAGGGCGGCAGCAGCCGCTGTCCGCTCACCAGCCAGTCAAACCGCACCAGCTCGCAAAAAAGCTCGCTATCCGGCCGCGTCCGGGCCAGCTCGACCAGCATTCGGGTCATGAGCTCCTGGGTCTTCGCATACGCGAAGAAATCCGCCGCCTGGCAGATGGCGAGCAGTTGCGTGAAAAAGTCGAAGGGATCTTCTCCTTTTTTCCTGATATAATTCAAGGTGTTACGAAAAAACCGGTTGTTGTAAAAGGCCTCCAGGCACTCGCCCAGCCAATACAGGCGAGAGAGCGTCGCATGGTCCAGCCAGCGGGTGGCCAGCACCGAATAGGGCGGCGTGGCCGAGCTTACCAGGCCGAAGTCCGCAGCCCTGCTGATCGCGGTGCCCGGCAAAACCTTCAATAACCCCATCTGGAGATGGTGGGGCGCCATGCCGAACGCCTCGTTCAGCGAGGTCTTAAAGGTTGCCTCGGTTTCAGAGGGGAGCCCGAGGATCAGATCCACGTGCAGGTGGATGTTATCAAGGGCCACCAAACGACGGATGTTCTCCCCGGCCTTGGCCAGGTCCATCTTCCTGTTTACCGCGGCCAGGGTGGCCGGGTTGGTGGATTGCAGACCGATTTCAAACTGAAAGCGGCCTTGGGGAACCTGGGCCAGGAAGGCGAGCATCGCTTCGCTGAACAGATCCGGAGCGATCTCGAAATGAAAAAGGGTCTCTCCCGGCTGGGCCAGGAGCCAACGCCAGATACCCAGGGCCCGCTCGGGCAGGGCGTTGAAGGTCCGGTCCACAAAGCGGATGATCTTGGGGGAATGGGCCAGGATCCGGGCCAGCTCTTGCTCCACCTCGGGCAATCCCCGGTAGCGCACCCCCTGCCCCACCGAGGAGAGACAGTAGCTGCAGGAAAACGGGCAGCCCCGGGACGATTCGTAGTAGACATTGCGGTTTGCCAGGTGGGGTGCGTAATCGGATTCCAGATAGGGCATGGCAAACGGAGGGGCCGGGGCGGCGCAATACTCGGCCTGGAGAGTCCCTCCGGCCAGATCGCGGAAAAAATCATCCCCCAATCCCTCCACCTCGCCCCGGACAACGGTGCAGCCCGCCGGCAGGCTTGCCGGGGCCATGAAGGTCGCCTCCGGCCCGCCCAGGATGATCGGGATCTCGGGCAGAATCCGGCGCAGATCGCCAACCAGCCGCATGGTGTAGTCACTGTTCCAGATGTACACCGAAAAGCAGATGGCTTGGGGTTGATCGGAGGTGATGCGGAGCAGGGTTTGATAATAGGGATCGTTGATGGTGAACTGGTGCAGCACCAGGCAACTTTCCGGCAAGCCTTGAGCCAGGGCGTTACGCACATGGAACAGCGCCGGGCAGGAGTGCGAGTAGCGGGCATTGAGGGTGATCAGGCTGATTTGCATTGTTTAACCTGCGGGAAACGGGTACATATTTGTTTGTAACGCAGAGACGCAAAGACGCGGAAAAGCATCGACTCCGAAGGTACACCATTTGATTTTTAAAACAATTCTATTTGCGTCTGTGCGCCTTTGCGTTAATTTTTCATTTTTAACCCTTGCCTTTTGATTGCCCATCATGCTCCCCTACCCTGAAATCGACCCCGTCCTCCTCCACCTCGGCCCCCTCCAGGTCCGCTGGTACGGCCTCATGTATGTTCTGGGCTTCATCGCCTCCTATCTGCTGGTCCAGCACCAGATCAAGCGATACAACCTCACCGTGCTGGCCAGACATTTTGAAAACCTCAACCTGGTGCTGATCGTCAGCCTGGTGCTGGGCGCCCGGTTGGGCTATGTCCTGTTCTACAATCCCGGCTATTATATGGAGAATCCCCAGGATATCCTGGCCACCTGGCAGGGCGGCATGTCCTTTCATGGCGCCCTGGTCGGCATGCTGATCGGAGGCCTCATCTTCTGCCGGGTCACCGGCCTGCCCTTCTGGCAGAGCGCGGATGTCTACATCATCACCACCCCCATCGGCCTGGGGCTGGGGCGAATCGGCAACTTCATCAACGGCGAGCTCTATGGCAGGATGAGCGATGTTCCCTGGGGTATGGTTTTTCCCACGGGCGGGGTGATGCCGCGCCACCCCTCCCAGCTCTACGAAGCGTTCCTCGAAGGGATCGTGCTCTTCTCCCTGCTCTGGCTGCTGAAAAACCGATACTGGCAACGACGCTGGCCTTCCGGTTCGCTCCTCGCCCTGTTTCTCCTGTTCTACGGGATCTTTCGCACCATTGTCGAGCTGTTCCGCGAGCCCGATGCCCAGCTCGGTTTTTTGTTCAATGCGTTTACCATGGGCCAGCTGTTGAGCAGCCTGATGATCGGGACCGGGTTGCTCATTCTGCTTGTGAGACGAAAAAGCGCTCCCCCTGCCTGATTCCTTGACGCAGAATCCGTAGATGTTTACAGTGCTCGGGAAACAAAAACAACGGCTGGAAAGTTCTCTCCCCTTCGCCGCGGACACTGCTGGCGGGGGAGGGTTAGGGAGAGGGGGAAATAACTATGAAATCCACAGGTTGCGACTTCACCCACCCCCTGGCCCCCTCCCGTCGAGGGAGGGGGGATTCAATTCGGCAGAGTTTTGCAAGAAGCTCGACGATTATTACAGCCCCTCGGCCAAAAACCATGAGCCAGACCAGACAGTCAGACGCGAGGCCTGAATCCGGGTTGTACAACCGGTTGCAGCCTTTCTTTCTCTTCCTTTTTCTCCTGTGTATAACCATGACCCCCACCTATGTCGAAGCCGTTGAAATCGCCCCGCACCTCCATAAAAACAAGCTCGACAACGGCCTGACCGTTCTGGTCAAGGAGACCCCCGGCACCAAGGTGGCCACGGTCCAGATCTGGGTCAAGGCGGGGAGCATCTACGAGGAGAAGCGTGAGGCGGGCATCACCCATCTCATCGAGCACATGATCTTCAAGGGCACGCCCACCCGGGCGCCCGGCGAGGTTGCCGGAGCCATCGAGGCGGTGGGCGGCCAGATCAACGCCTACACCTCCTACGAGTACACGGTCTACCACGCCACCCTCTCTTCCCGGAACTGGGGGGATGCCATGGAGGTGCTCACCGACGCGGTGCTGCACTCGAATTTCGATGCGCAGGAACTGGAACGGGAAAAAAAGGTGGTGCTGGAAGAGATCCGCATGCGTAAGGATCGGGCCAATGTCGCCTTGTTTGAGGAACTCATGGCCCAGGCCTATACGGTACATCCCTACCGGCTGCCCATCAGCGGCACGGCGGAGAGCGTCAGCAATATCAGCCGCGACGACATCCTCCGCTACATGAAAAACCATTATCACCCCGGGAATTTCACCGTGGTGGTGGTGGGCGATGTCCGGGTGCAGCAGGTGGTGGATACGGTGAACAACCTGATGGGGGGATTGCCTAAAAGCGAAGCCCAGCCGCCCGCCATCCCCAAGGAACCGACGCAGAAGGCAACCCGCCTCTTCGCCCTGAGCCAGGACGTCAACCAGACCCAGCTGGCCCTGGCCTTTCCCGGCTCCGCCTTCAAGGGGCAGGATACGGCCGTTCTTGACGTGATGACCAGCATCCTCGCCAGCGGCGAGACTTCCCGCCTCTACACCAAGCTGCGCAACGACAAGGGGCTGGTCTACCGCATCGACGGCTCGGCCTTCACCCCCCGTGATCCGGGGTTGCTGGAGTTCACCGCCACCCTGGATGCGGACAAGGTCGCCCCCGCCCTCGAAGAGACGCTCGCCGAGATATTCAGGATGAAACACGCCAAGGTGAGCGATGAGGAGCTTGAGCGGGCCAAACGCAACCTGGAGAGCGATTTCATCTTCAATCTGGAGCGGGCCGAAGGCCAGGCCAGGGTTCTGGGCTCTTTCGAGTTCCTGACCGGAGATCCCCGCGAGGACAAATACCTGGAACGGGTCCGGGCGGTGAGCAAGGAAGATATCCAGCGGGTTGCCGCCTTTTATTTCAAGGGAGAGCATCTCACCGTGGGCACCATTGCCCCCTTCGGCACCCCACCGTCCCTGACCCAGGCGCAACTGGCGCAGATCATCGCCAAGGCCGAGGCCGCGGCCAAGCTGGACCAACCCGCGTCAAAGGTGGACGATGCCTACCTGACCGGGGTCCATCGCTTTCAGCTGAAAAACGGCATCCGGCTTCTGGTCCGGGAAAACCATGACGTGCCCACCGTTTCCGTCCGGGCCGTCCTGCCCGGCGGGTTGCGCAGCGAAACCCCAAGCACCAACGGCGGGTTTGCCTTTATCAGCGAACTCCTGCCCAAGGGCACCCAACAGCTGCGCGCGGAAGAGTTGGCCAGACAAGTGGCCAACATGGCCGGGTCGCTTGGCGGCTTCAACGGCAAGAACACCTTCGGGATCAAGGGAGACTTTTTGTCCCGCTTCACCAACAAGGGTTTGGCCCTGGTCCGGGACGTACTCCTCACCCCGGCCTTTGATCCGGCGGAGGCCGAGAAGATCCGGCCGGAGCTGCTTTCCCAGCTCAAGAACCAGGAAGATTCCCTGCCCAGCCTGGCATTCAAGGAATTCAACAAACGGCTGTTCATGGGCCATCCCTATGGCCTCAACACCCAGGGCGACGAGACCGTCATCCGCAACTTCACCGTGACCGACCTCAAACGGCTGTACGAAGAACACGCCCGGCCCGAGGCCCTGGTTCTTGCCGTGGCAGGCGATGTTGAGGCGGAAAAGGTCAGGGATACGGTGGAAGAGCTTTTTTCCGCCTGGCAGCCGGCCGCCTCGAAAAAAACGCGGAGCAGCGAAAGCACTCTGCCCCCGGATGTGCCTTCCGGCCCCGATGTGCTCAGCATCTCCCGGGACAAGCAGCAGGTGCATATCATCATCGGCTTTGTCGGCACCACCCTGAACAGTGAAGACCGTTACGGCCTGGAGGTTTTGGACACCGCCCTTTCCGGCCAGAGCGGCCGGTTGTTCACCGAGCTGCGCGATAAGCAGAGTCTGGCCTACAGCCTCTCCTCCTTCTCGCTGCTCGGGCTGGACACCGGCTCCTTCGGCATCTATATCGGCACCAGCCCGGACAAGAAGGACGCGGCGATCAAGGCGGTCTGGCAACAGCTCTACCGGGTGATGGAAGAGCCGATCAGCGAAGAGGAATTGACCAAGGCCAAGAATGTCCTGATCAGCAACTACGAGCTGGGATTGCAGACCCGCGGCAATCAGGCTATGGAGATGGCCTTGAACGAAACCTACAACCTGGGACAGGATTTCGGCAACCGGTATGTGCATGCCATTGAGCAGGTCGATGCCGCAACCGTGCAGGCCATGGCCCGCAAATACATCCTGCCCTCCAACTATGTTCAGGTCACGGTGGGCGCCGACCCCCTCCGTGAAACCCCGGAACCGGAGGCAGCGCCTCAAGCTTCGGCCGAGGCCTCGGCCGAAGCAGAACCCAAGGTCGAAACCGAGGCCGTTGCCCCGGCCGAAAACTCCGAGACACCCCCCCAGCCCGCGGATGCGGACTCTTCAACAAAGATCGGTGAATAAGATGCGCAAAACCATGATCGCCCCCTCCATCCTCTCCGCGGATTTTGCCCGGCTGGGGGAAGAAATAACCAGTGTGGCCAAGGCGGGCGCGGACGTGATCCACATCGACGTGATGGACGGCCATTTCGTGCCCAACATCACCATCGGCCCCCTGGTGGTCAAAGCGGTGCGCACAATCACCGACCTGCCCCTGGATGTCCATCTGATGATCGAAAACGCCGACCGCTATCTTGAGGATTTTGCCAAGGCCGGGGCGGACTGGATCACGGTGCATGTGGAAACCGGCTATCACCTGCACCGGACCATCCACCGCATCAAGGAGCTGGGCAAGAAGGCCGGGGCGGTGCTCAACCCGGGCACCCCGCTGACAAGCCTTACAGAGATCCTGCCCGATCTGGATCTGGTCATGCTGATGACCGTCAATCCCGGATTCGGCGGGCAGTCGTTCATCGAAAGCTCGCTTGCCAAGATCAAACAGCTCAAGAAGATGATCGACGATCGGGGGTTGCAGGTGGGCATCGAGGTGGACGGCGGGGTGAGCCCGAAGACCATCGGTCCCATTGCCGCGGCCGGAGCCAACATCTTCGTGGCCGGGTCAGCCGTGTTCGGCAAAGATGACTACGGGAAGGTGATTGGTGAGCTCAAGAGTCTTGCTCAAAAATAATTGTTTAAGATTTCACTGGATTACGGCATGCACTCACTATAATTACCAATGGAACAATAAACATAAAAAGTGAAAATTTAAAAAGTGCCGGAGACTTTTGAGCTCTACCGAACAACCTGCCGGGCAGCCAGCTGTCATAGTCATACAGTATTTTTTCACCTTCCTGAATATGCCAAAATCGTTCGTAAACAAATGGCGGACGAACCGAGTACTCGATCTGGCTCCAAACGGTTACCTGTTTGCCGATTGCGGCTTTCAAAATAATATCCTCGCTGTCCCTGATAGCTCCCCGATAAAAAGCTTTTTCGCCATCATCCTTACGGATAATTACTTTTGATCCGTAGATATTCCGTAACGGTTGTTGCGCCACAACCAACACCCCCTCCGTACGATTCATTTCCGCTAGGTTATATATCGGGGTTAACAGCTCCAGGCCAGCCATGGCCACGACATACCCTGACACAAGTACAACTGCGACAAGAAACTTGGCCCACAGTTTTTGCATGGCGCAGACACCGAACACCTGCCAAAACCACATTGCCTGAAGGCGTGCCTTGATGGTTTTTATCGGGCTCAAATCCATTAAAGTTTACTCCTTTCCTGCCAGAGCGCTTCCATGTCCTGCCTCTCAAAAAGGTAGGTGGTGTTGCAGTAATGGCAGCAGGTCTCCACGGGAAACGGCCCGCTGCACAGCTCATCGAGGTCTTTTTCCGGAAGGGTGAGAAGACGGGCGCTGATTGCTTCCCTGGAGCAGGGGCAGGCAAAGGCGACCGACGTGGTGGTGAGGATTTCCGGCTGAAACGCGCCGAACTGGGCCGCAAGCACCCCCTCCGGCTCGCCGCCCTCGGCAAAATACCTCCCCAGGGAGGGCAGCCCTGCCAAGCATTCCTCCAATTCCCCCATCAAAACAGGCTCAACCCCAGGCATGGCCTGCAACAGCAGACCGCCAGCCCCCACCACCAGCCCCTGGCCGTCGAACTGGATGCTCAGCGCTATGGCAGTAGGGGTCTGCTCCGAGGTCTGAAAATAATGGCTCAGATCCAGGGCCAGGTTCCCGTGCTCCAGCATGGTGGTGCCGGTGAACGGCTGAGTACCGCCTTCCAGGTACGTGCTCACCGAGAGAAATCCCGCCCCGAAAAACGGGGAGAGATCAAACGACTCCAATGGCTTTTCCAGGGGAATCGGATTCTGCCGCAGATAGCCGCGCACCTCGCCCGCCGCGTCGGCTTCCGCCACCAGCCCCTTGATCGGGCCGGAACACTCGATCCGTAGCGCAAGCCGGTCCTTGTCCCCCTTGAGGGTCGTGGCCAGCAGGGTCGCGGCCAGGCACCCATGGCCCAGCACCAGGGTTTCCAGCAAGCCCAGCCCGTGCCTGGCCCGCATCTCATTGACCAGGCCGGTGCCCCGCACCAGCACCCCGCGTACTTCCTTGCCGCCCAAAAGAAAACGGGTGCGGCCGTCAGCTTGCCCGCTCACATGCCACCCAGGTATTGGCCGAATTCGGTCTTTACCTCCTGAATGGGCACGGCAAAGCCGATCCCCTGGGCCTCCCGGAGCACCATGGTATTGATGCCGATGAGCCCGCCCTGCTCGTCGATCAGCGGCCCGCCGCTGTTGCCGGGGTTGATCGGAGCGTCGGTCTGGATGAATTTGCGCCCCTTGTGCTCACGGTAGCCGGAGATGATCCCCCCGGTCACGGTATTCTGTAATCCCATGGGGCTGCCGATGGAATAGACCTTTTGTCCCTGGCCGAAATGGCGGTTGTCCGTCACCGGCCGGATAAAGGGCGCATTGTAGCAATCCACCGAAAGCAGGGCAAGATCGGTGCGGTCGCTCATCTTCAGGGATTGCACTGGGAGCTCGCTGCCGTCGATGAGGATCACCTTGATGTCGGAGCTCCACGAGGAGCGCTCGATCCGCTGCAGCTGACCGACGATCTCCTTGTGCATGGCGCTGTATTTATCGTACGCCTCCTGCCGCCGTTGCAGCTCCTCTTCCACCTGCCGCCGCACCCCCGGCTCCCGGATGGAGGCAAGCTGGTTTTGCAGCACCTCCCTGTTCCGCCGGTCCCGCTCCAGATCATTGGCCAGCTTGTCCGCCTTGTTCTTGAATTCCTTCAGCTGGGCGGCGTCGAATTCCACCACATGCCGGTTGGTGATGATGTAGCCGTTGGCCGTGACAAAAAAACCGGAGCCGCTCCCCCACGGAGTTTTGATAAAAACCGTGGCGTTCCGGGCATATTCCAGGGGCGTATCCGCCGGAAAGGCGGCGGCCAGTTTTCCCGCAAGACCCTCGGCGGTTTGCGGCTGATCCACCCTCCCTCCCTGCTGGAGTTGCGGCGATTGCGTCTTGCTCCCCTCCTGCTCCCCCTCCAGGGAAGAGACCGCCGCAGGCTGCCCGCCATCCACCGCTGTTTGCTGGTGCTGACCAAACAGATACCAACCCGCCAGCAGCCCCACCACCATGGCAACCAACCAGCCGGCCGGCCCGGACGACGTCTTCGCTGCTGCGACAGGGGGCTCCATTTCGGCCTGACCCGGCTGGACCGGAGCCTCCGGCGGTTCCTCCTTTTTCGGAAGCCGGGCAAAGATCACCCCGCAGCGTTCGCATTCCTTCTCGCCAGCTTGCGCATGGCCGCATTTTGGACAGTCCACATTCCTCTCCCGTGGTCAACCGCGGGACAACAGAATATTGCCCCAATACAACTGTATACACCATTGGCCCGGGTCTTGACAAATTCCTGCCACAAAAAAAGCCCGCTTGCGACAAGCGGGCTTTTTTATAATCCGGGTTGGAAAAAATTATTGCGGAATTCCCCACAGCGGGCTTTGCCGCTTGGAAACAGGGGTGATGCCGATCTCCTTGCTTGTCCGCTGGCCGCCCGGATCCGTGGCGGTTACCCGGATGACGATCCGTGTTTGCTCACCGCGGAAGAACGAGGGCACCACAAAGGAGACCGCGGAACCTTCGCCGGAGCGTTTTTCCAGCTGCACCGGCGCGCCGGCCACCTGCTCCCAGCTGTACCGCACGCCGCCGGGGGAATCATCCTTGGTGAGCCCTGCATCGAGCACCACGCTTTCCCCAACCTTGTGCGAATCACCCACCGGCCTCAGGATAAGGACGGGCGGCTTGTCGTTGGGCTTGACCGTGATGGTCAGCTTCGCGGCCTTGGAGTATACCCCGGCGGCCTTGAAGCGGTACCGCACCACATCCTTGCCGCCAAAGTATCTGTCCGGCTCATAGCGGTGCCGACTGCGGTCAACCCGGTGCAATGCGCCGCGCAGGGGCGGCCCGCCGAGGATTTCCACCGACACCTTGGCGTCAAAGGGTTCCTCGTTGGCGCCGGCCCAGATCTTTTTCCAGTTGATGGTGAGCGGCGCGGTGCTCAGGGTCTTGAGGGAGACATTCCTGGCCGTCACCACCGGTTTCTCTTCCGGCGCGGGGGCTTCCGCCGCCACCGGCTTGACATCCTCCGGGCCCATGATCACGGCCTTGGCAGAAGCGCTGGTCAGCTGCCCGTCGGAGACGCGGAATTCAAAGCTGTCTTCTCCCGGAAAATCCTTGTTGGGCAGATAGGTGATCTTGGGCAGATCGCCCGAGATCCTGCCGAACTTGGGAGGAGTCACAATTTCAAACTTCAGGGGGTCGTTGTTTTCATCGGTGCCGCTCAGCTCGATGGGCAGAGCCTCGTTGGGGGTCGTCATGCGCCAGCGGGATTCGGTGGCCACCGGCGGGGCATTGGGGGGCACAACGGGCAGTTCGGCGGGTTTCTCCTGGGCGACCGGCGCCACGGGCGCAGGCATCTCGCCCTTCTTGTTTTTCGTCATGTACCAGTACCCGCCCCCTCCCAGCAACAACACAAGGAAGAACACCCCGATGGCCAGGCCTTTTTTATTGCCGGCTTTCGGCGGTGGAGCAAAGGGATGTTCATCCCTGCTCGTAGCAGAGGATTTTTCCCGGCTGTTGTCCATAGTGGCCTCCGCAAGAAAATCAGGCACAGCAGCAGGAGAGGCGGTGGCGAAGATATCCTCTTCGCCCAGTCCTCCCTGGGGTGGTGTGCCGACGGTATTGGTTTCATCGGGGATATCGGGCAGGTCGCCGAAATCAAACTCATCGTCATCAAACCCGCCATCATCCGGCAAACCGAAACTATCTTCTCCTGGGGCGCCGGCCCCTTTGCCTCCCGCATCCTGGGCCACCTCGGCAAAACTCACCGTTTCGGCCCGCTCCGGCTCGTCGCCGCCGATGTCGGAAAACAGATGGTCAAGATCATCCTTGCTGGGAGCGCCCACCCCTTCGGCCATGGGTGACTCGCTCGCCCCCTTTTCCGCGCCGGCGGAAAAAAGGCCGTCGATATCCGACTGGTCCAGATCAAAATCATCTCCGGCCGGAGGTGCAGCCCCAACCGCGGGCCCTTCCCCACCGCCGCCGAGCAGGGAATCGATGTCGGACTGATCCAGCTCGGCAAAGCCTTCGTCTCCCCCCCCCGTTGCGGAAGCAGGAGCAGACGCAGGCCCGCCGCCTCCCAGGAGGGCGTCGATATCGGACTGATCCAGTTCGCCGCTGTCATCGGAAGGGGGAGGACCACCGGGTGCCGCGCCGCCGCCGAGCAGGGAGTCGATGTCGGACTGATCCAGCTCGCCGGTCCCCTCTTCCTTCGGGCCTTCGGATGTATCTTCCGCCAGGTCGTCCAGCCAGTCGTCTATTTCCAGGCCTGATTTTTCTTCTGCCATACCCTCACCCGTGTCAGCGGCTCGCAAAAAAACGCTTACTGCATGTAGACATAGCTATGGAGCGCCCGATAAATGGGTTCCGACATCTCGACATTGACCACATAGGAACGCCGATCACCCCGGGTATTGGCCGCGATGATATGAATCCGCAGATAGCCGTCCACTTCCTGGAGGATCCCGGAAACCTTCTGCTCATACTCGCCTGGCGCCGCGGCCCGCCACACGGCCAGCGACTCATTGCCGATCACTGCGGCCATTTGCTCGGCCAGGGTCGCGCCGAGCAGGGAAACCCGCTGCCGGTTGGAAAACTCGCTGAGCACGATAAAGGGCTCGATGGTCACCGGCTCGGCGGCAAAAAAACCGTGCAGATGCTCCATGGCGTCACTGCCGACCATGGCCACCAGAGAGGGAAGCGAGGCGTAATTTCTCTGGCTGAGCATGCCTTCGGTGGCCGCGCCCCGGTCACCCTCCTCTTTTTCCGTGGCCCAGGCCCCGGTTGCCCACAAACCGCAGAGCACAACAAACAGCACCACCTGCATCGGAAAAACGATCTTTTTTACGGCTCCGGATGTCTTCATGCGCGCGGCTCCTCTTAGCGGCCAATGCCCTTCACGGCAATTTTATAGGGCGCTTCGGGCTGCTGGAACAGGCCAAGCAGCTCGCGGTTGAGCGGCATCGAGTAGCGCCAGGAGGTCTTCACCGCCCCATCGGCAAGACGCACCATGCGGCCTTGAACGACCAGGGTCTTGCGGGTGTTTGCAAAGGTGGTCACCACCACATACTCGAGTTCCGGCATTTTGTTCGCCAGCTCGCCGATGTTCCGGGAGAGGATGAATTCTCCGGTCTGGGGCAGGATGGTGATATCCTTGCCCAGACGCAGCTCCGTCACCTTGAGGCCGCGGTCCGCCAGATCGGTAAGCATGTACTCGCCCATGACCCGGCCAAACTCGGTATCGCGCTTGAAATCGGACAGAGGCACGGCGTTGACCACCGCAATCTTGCCGGTGGAATTCATTTCGCCCGCATCCTCCTGCAGCTCGTAGAACACCTTGCCGGCAATCTCCTTGGACATCTCCGAAAGGAGATTCTCCGTGCCCACGGTTTTCGCGGTGTCGGGCAGATACTGATAGACGTTATACTTGGTCGGCACCCTGCGCACCTCGGCCTGAGGAGCGGCACCGCTCTTCTCTTTCGGCGCGGCGGCCTGCGCGCCCGCACCCTTGCCCGGCACCACCGTGGTCGCCCCGCCGCCCTCGGCCACCTTGACCTCCGGCTTGCCTTCAGGCTTGGCGTCCTGCTGCACCGTCACACACCCCGCGCCGGCAAACAGCGCCAGCCCCAGGCAACAGAGTATCGCTTCCCGCTTTCCCTTTTTCATCCTGTCCTCCCTGAACCGTTATGCGCTCTTTCCTTGAAAAGCCATTTTTTGCATCCCTGCGAATATCCTACCATAATTGCGGATGGGTCACGCCCATCATAACTCCAGTTTTTTCAAATAGAGCGGCTCGGGCTTTGCCTCCCGCACCGAGGCGGTGTCCGCCAGCAGCTGCTCAGCCAATTGATTTCTCGGGATGATCGCCGTGGCCGAGGAGAGGAGCTTGGCGCTCCGGTTGTCGACGATCCTGGCGTTGATGACGATGCTGTCCTTGCTCGGGGTGTAGGTGCCGGTGAGCATGGCCCCGGCAGCCACGGTCTGGCTCACCTCGGAGGGATTGCGGGAAAGGCCGAACTCGCCGCGTTTTTCCTGGATCAGCACCGCCTGGCTTTTCCGGATCTCAACCACCTCGTAATGCTGTTGCTGCATCTCGTTCATCAGCTGTTCCGCCACATATCTCCCCAAGGAGGAGGTGCGGGACAATTTTTTCAGCTCGACAAAGGTGCAGACCAAAATGCCCTTGTTCAGATCGCCGTTTTCAGGGTCGCCATCCGCCAGGTTGCGGAACAGCTCCCTGGCCAGACCCTGGATCTCGTTGCGCAAGGCAGCGGCCTCGCTCACCGTGATCGTCGGCGGGACCACCGCCGGAGCAACCGCCTCGGCCTTGGGTTTCTGCGGTGTCTCCTGCGTGAAGGGCCAAAAGGCCAGGGCCTGCGCCGGAAAAACCAGCAGAGCCAGGAGCGCTATTTTCGGGAGGGTAGAAGGGGTCGGCCAACCAGACCATCGTTTCCTTGGGAATTGCATATGTCGCCGTTCTCCTTTATTATGTGACGCCGGTTCGCCGCCGTGAGGCCGTCAAAGGCCCTGGACGGAAAAGAGTTCCCGGTTTGTCCTTTTCATCGGTTGGACACGAGATTGTCTTTAACAAAAAATGCTTTGCAAATTGAGAGGATAGGCCCCTTGCACCTCTCCGGATCGCAACGCCCTACACCCGCGAAGCGCTCCGGCAACAACATGTGGTATGACCGTTGACACAGACAGCTATATCTTGCGAAAAAGCACCGCGCCGCGCCGCGTGATTTTTTTTCCGCCATCCATCCAGTCACCCAGGGGCTGAACCCATGACCGAGACAGAAAGTTTGCTGGCGGAAGAGCTGCTCATTGTCCGCCATTCCGGGGAGATCCCGGAGATCGCCTTCCACGGTTCCCTCTATTATCTCTGCGAAGACCCGGACGGGCCGCAACTCACCCTGGGCCAAAAGGAGCTGGATCTCCTCCGCCAACAGGTGGTGGCCCGTTACCGGGAGATCATGCTGCGGGATCTCAGCCCGGAAAACCGCGACGCCCGCATCTACCGGGGGTTGAAACGGTGCATCTTCAATTGGGAACGGCTGGGAAAATTCTGTGCCCGGCAGACCATGACCGTTGAGGATGTGCGCCGGGAGATCGCCGAGGCCTTGCGCTGCTTCCTGCAACAGGAGGCGGACGAGGTCCGGGCAGGACTGCGGCAATCCTGCCTCAACTGCACCAGGGAGGAATTGGAGGATTTTGCCAGGGAGATAGGGGTGAGGCCGGAAGAGCTGCCGGAAGATATTGAGATGCTGTTCTGTTCGCAGGGTTAGAGCGTGTCCGGAAAAAATCTCCCCTCCCCTCGCGGGAGGGGCCGGGGGAAGTGTTTAAATTGTGCGGATTTTCTTGAGCAACGAGGTGGTGGAGTAGTTTTCCACCAACGGAATGGAAAGCACCCGGCCGCCAGCGGCCAGCACCTCCGGCGCGCCGACTATTCTTTCCACCGGCCAGTCGCCGCCCTTGACCAGCACCTCCGGCATCAGGGTGGTGATCAGCCTCTGCGGCGTTTCCTCGCCAAAGATCACGACATGGTCCACGCAGCCCAAGGCGGCCAAAATCCTGGCCCTACTCTGCTCATGGTTCACCGGCCTGTCATCCCCCTTGCCCAAAGCCCGCACCGAGGCGTCGCTGTTGACCCCCACCACCAGGCAATCGCCTTCCCTCCGGGCCTGCTCCAGATAGGTGACATGCCCCTGGTGCAGAATGTCGAAACAGCCGTTGGTGAACACCACCTTGCGGCCCACCGCCCGGTAGCGGGCGGTCAGTTCGGCCAGATCCTCAAGCTCGACGATCTTGTCCTCATCGGCAAAGCGGTACTTCACAGGCCCCACGGTGTTGAAACGCTGCCGCAGCTCCCGCATCCAGGCCGGGTCGATTTCGACCCACGCCTCACCCGGTTCCGATCCAGCCTCGGCGAGAATCGTCCCGTCCGGCCCGACAACCAGGGAGTGGCCGCCGAACTCGGTTTTTCCCGTAATCCCGCAGCGGTTACAGGCCACGACACAGATCTGGTTCTCGATGGCCCGCGCCATGGCCAGGGTCCGCCACTGCTCCCGCCGGGCCTCTGGCCACTGGGCGCTTACCACCAGCAAGCCCGCGCCTTTTCCGGCCTGGGATTTGGCCAGCTCGGGAAAGCGGAGATCGTAGCACACCAGCCCTGCCACCAGGCCAAGCCCGGTTGCCACAGGCTGGGGATTGTCCCCAGGGGTGAAATGACGGTCCTCGGCCATTGGGGCGAAGAGGTGCTGCTTGCGGATCGACCCGCAAACCCCGTCCGGACCGACGATGTACAGGGTATTATAGATGACACTGCCCACCTCGGTGAGCACCTCCTCGGGCAGGGAACCAGCCAGATACATGGAGTACTGGTGAGCCAGCCGCTGCATCTCGTCCAGCATCTCCACGGTCTGCAAGGCGAAATGCTGGAGCCGCTCGTAGGCAAAGCCGCAGCTCCACAGCTCGGGCAAAACGATGATCCCCTGACCCTTGGGGGCGAGACGGGCCAAGCCAGCCCGCACCGCGGCAAGATTCGCCGCAGGTTCGCCCAACTGGACGTCAAACTGCAAAAAACCGGCATGGTAGCGGGTGGTGTCGATGATATTTTTCATGGGGTTAGAATGACCCGCTCCGTGGTTTTTGTCAATACACGGTTGGGAAGCCGGGGTGCTGTTTCATCCCCGACTCTTGCCCTTGCCACAGCCCGAAAAATTCCCTCCCCCCCCCCCGGGGGGGAGGGTTAGGGAGAGGGGGAAACAGCTACTCCCCCCCGCAGATGCCAGCTTCACCACCCCTCAATCCCCTCCCCTCAAGGGAGGGGAAGAAAAAACCGCAGGCCGGATCGTGACAAAAAATCTTGCCCATTCCGCAAAACCATGGGCTATAAGATAGAAACGAACACCACCCTCTGCAATTCAGCCCAAGGCAACCAATGAACAACAACGATATCCTGCGCAGTCTCCGCTATGCCTTCGCCTGGAACGAGACGAAAATGCTCGCCATCTTCGCCCTGGCCGAGCACCGGGTAACCGCAGAGCAGATCAGCGGTTGGCTGAAAAAAGAGGATGAACCTGGGTATCAGCCATGCAGCGATACCCAGTTGGCCATTTTCCTCAACGGCGTGATCAACGAGAAACGGGGCAAGAAAGAAGGGCCGCAATCCCCGCCGGAACAGCACTTGACCAACAATATAATCCTGCGGAAACTGAAAATCGCCCTGAACCTGAAGGACGAAGACATGCTGACGATTCTGGCCCTGTCCGAGGTGCGCCTGAGCAAACACGAACTCAGCGCCTTTTTCCGCAGGCCCGACCATCAACACTACCGCGAATGCAAGGATCAGGTTTTGAGGGGCTTTCTCAAAGGGGTGGGGCTTAAATACCGCGCCTAGCTGAAATCGGCCCAATTCCCTTGCTTAATCCGGAGCATACCGACAACACTCCGTATTTTTTCAGCATTGACAATCTGTTAGGTGCGTGAGATTGTGTCCCGACAGTATTTCTGGATGGGGTATTTTCCGGTTTAGCGGGAATACATATGCTGTCCCAGAAATCCAAAATTAGGTGAAATAGCGAACGGCAGATAGTTCGGAACAAAAAAGAAAATCCGAATAATATTAACGTATCTGGAATTCGCCCGGCACACTAAGAGTGTGAGAAATCAAACACCTATTAATTCGGAAGGAGAAGAAGATAATGATGAGGAAAAGCCTATTCATGATTTATTTTATCTCATGTGTAGTCGCTTTACCGGGCTGTAGCGCCACAAGACATGCCGTCGGCACACAAGAGGGGCT
The DNA here is from genome assembly GCA_021811385.1 of Deltaproteobacteria bacterium. GTDB lineage: Bacteria > Desulfobacterota > Desulfobulbia > Desulfobulbales > Desulfurivibrionaceae > Thiovibrio. Next base: position 32,487 of record JAJZPC010000005.1, read on the forward strand.
ACAGGGTGATCGATTAACAGTTGGGACTGTTCAGAAAGAGATCAAAAAAGGCATGTCTGGCGCGGAAGTAGCTGCTGCGTTGGGCTCTCCTAATATTGTTTCTACAGATGAGCAGGGACGTGAAGTCTGGATTTATGACAAAATATCTACTGATAGAGTCCAATCTGAGAGTTCTGGTTATGGAACCTTAATTCTATTTGGTTATCGTGGAAGCGCAGGCTCATCCTCAACAAGCCAGCAATCGCTTACGATTATTATCAAATTTGACAACGAGAAGAAGGTTCGTGATTTTGCATACCACACATCAAGATTTTAAAAAGGATCCTATATGAAAAAGATATTTACTTTATTACTTGTTATTTTCTTTGTGGCGGGATGCCAAACAATCCCAAAAGACGCATTGACTCTGAGCCCTGAATCTCTCGCAGAACGTCAAATGCAAACTCGCAAATATGGAACAAATAATGAAGCGAAAATACTCGCCGGTTGTGCTGGGCTCCTTCAGGATATGGGATTTAACATTGATGAAAGTGAAACAAAACTTGGTCTAATTGCTTCTTCCAAAATGAGAAGCGCTGAAAATGCAGGTCAGATAGTCGCAGCGGTGTTGGTTGCCGCCTTGGGTGGCGGGGCCATGCCGGTTGACAAAGAGCAAAAAATGCGGGCCTGTGTTGTTTCTCGACCCACGGGGGAGCAAGGGAAAGATATAGCTGTACGGGTAACTTTCCAGCGTATTGTATGGAATACACACGGTCAGGTTACTAAATCGGAGAGCATAATCGATCCCGCAATATATCAAGAGTTTTTTGATAAACTGTCAAAAGCCATTTTTTTGGAGAGTCAAGAAATATGAAAAGCAAATTAGCACTAATTGTCATTGCATCGGTTTTTCTTTTTACGGGTTGTGCGTCTACCCAACAACGACTTCTTGATTCTGAGTCCAGCCAAGTGCAACTGAGGAGCATTCAAACACGGGCATTTGACACAACAGACAAAGAAAAAACATTAAGAACGGTTATGTCAACGCTACAAGATTTGGGATTTGTGCTCGATAAGGCAGATGCGACTCTTGGAACAGTCAGTGCCACAAAATTGAAGAACTACTCTCTCCGTATGACAGTAACTGTTCGCCCGAGGGGGGAGACACAGCTTCTTGTTCGTTCTAATGCACAGTATAATGTACAGCCGGTTACTGACCCAGAACCATACCAGCAGTTTTTTGCATCGTTAGAAAAGTCTATGTTTTTGACCGCCCATCAAGCTGATTAAACAGCAGCAGCATTAACTCGGGCTGGCAAAGGCTGCGCCGCTTCGCTACGCAGCCTTTGCCAGCCGGTTATGCATTCATCTCCCCGTTATTCCGCAAAAGCCGAACCACTTTCCCCTCAAGTTTTCCACCCTCCCTCCCGACAAGCACAGTAGCACGATTGCGCCTTCCGCCCGCCGTGCCACACTGCAACCAAACACCGGGAGCCTGCCAAATGAACATCCCAACCAATTCCATCCAGGGACCAGCCGCCTCCACCGACTACCAATCCCTGTATTCCGCCCGCTCCGGCAAGTCCACCTTCGAGCAGACCCTTGCCCAGACGCAGTCCTCCTCTTTCTCCCTGACCACGGCGGAAGGCGATCAGGTCACCCTTTCGAGCCTGAGCCAAAATTACCAGTACACCCAGGCAATCGGCTGGTTCAATCCCGCCTCCTCGGGGGTGAATTATGCCGGCAGCTCCACCTCCGCCGAAGCCACGGGCATCTCGGTGCAGGGCGACCTCAATGCACAGGAGCTTGCCGATATCACCAGGCTGGTGGGGGAACTGACCTCCATTGCCTCCAGCTTTTTTTCCGGCGACCACGAGGAGGCCATGACCAGGGCGATGGACTTCGGCGAAATGTCCATGGGTTCGGTTTCCTCCTTTTCCGCTTCGTTCAGCAGACAAACCGTCACCCAGACCCGGATCACCAGCCATCAGCCCCTGCCCGCCATGGCGGATCTCAACGACCTGAATCTCAAGGATCTCTACGACACACTGGGCGCTGGCTCGGGGGGAGAATTGGACTACGCCGAAATGCTTGAGGCGCGCTGGCAGCAGATCCTCAAGGCCCTGGATGAAATGAAAGCGAACGAGATGGATGGCTTATTCGCCCGGAGGATGGAGCCCAAGCCGGTACCGGTGGAAGAGCTGAACGCCGAAGCGCCGAACGCGGCGGCACCGCCATCCGGGCCACCCGAGGAGCGGGCCGTCCGACAGATGGTGTCCCACATGGAACAGCTCCTCACCGACCACCCGAAACTGACCCCCTTTGCCAAAGCCCTGGCCGCAACCGCCATGGAAAAAGCCGCCCGCCAGACCGAGCAGCCCCTGCCGGACACAGCCAAGGCGCTGGGCGATCTGAAAAACGGTTTCCTCAACCAGCTGCACCAGTGGTTTCTGCCGCCGGACCCGCCAACAGCATCCACCCCGCTCATCCCGACATAGCACGTCCTGCACATCGGCTGCTGATCACCACTTGACCACATTCACCAGGGCCGGGCCCCGCTGCACGGTCCGCTGGTATTCCACCGCAGGGGAGCCAAAGGCCATGGCATACCCAAGGGTGTGATCTTCGGGGATGCCGAGCTTGCCCACCACGTCGGGGCAGGCAGCCAGGGCCATCATGCAGATGCCGTCCCAGACCGTGCCGACCCCGTGACCATGGGCAATGAGCTGGAAGGTGGTCAAGGCGATGAGGGCGTCCTGGGTCGGACAAGGCGCGTCCGCCGGGGCGCTGGTGATGAGCAGATGCGGGGCGCCTCGAAAAAGGATGTCCTTGCCCTCCTCCTGCCAGGCCTTGGCTGTCCAGCCGAGGTACTGGCCTGCCAACCCATCCGGCAACCCGCCGATCTCCTTCAGTTTGGCAAGGCGGTCCATGAGATGCTCCCGCAGCCTGTGCAGCACCGCCCGTTCCCTGACCACGGTGAACAACACCGAGCGGGCATTGACCCCGGTGGGCGCATGGCAGGAAACCGCAAGCAGGTGGTCGATCAGCTCCGGGGCCAGATCCTGCTCCTGGTAGCGACGCACCGCCCTTCTGCCCTTGATCAGGGTCGCAAGCTGGGCCGGGTCCGGCAGGTTGCCTTTAAGCTCCGTGCTCGCCTCGGGATCCTTGCCGAGGATCGAGACCGCCGCGGTGGGGCAGACGGCCAGGCAGTGCTGGCACTGAAAGCAGCCCGCCTCATCGGCCATTTTCGGGTACCCGTCCATAACGATCACGCCGGCCGGGCAGTCAAGCGCACATTCGCCGCACTGGGTGCAGCGCTCCTCATCAATGCGAAATTGCAGCATGGGCAACCTCCTTGTGTCTTCAAACCGTTTTCAGCTTCCGGAACATAGTCTTGTATTAGCGCATTTTTCCAGGGAGCACCAAGAGAATTGCATCCGAATCCCGCGCTTGACAAAAAGAGCGGTCTCGCGGTAGACCAGAATCAGGCTTGGGATAATTTAACCCTCACACCTACGGAGGCTTGACCATGATTCGCACCCATCTGCTGAGACTTTTCCTCGCCCTCTTTGTGGCAACGCAACTCGCCGGAGCCCCGGCCCTGGCGGCGCCCCCCGAAGGGAAGGGCAAACCCGACAAGGCCCAGAAGCAGCACGACAAGGGGGAGAATAAGCCCGACTCCCACGACTCCTCCGTCCTGGTCACCGCCGCCATCACCATCGAACAGGCGCGGCGTTTGGCTATTTCGAACAATTACACCGGCTACGGCGCGCTTCCCCCGGGGATCCGCAAGAATCTGGGCCGCGGCAAACCGCTGCCTCCAGGGATCGCCAAAAAAGCTGTCCCCGGCCCCTTGCTGGCCCAGCTGCCCCACCACCCGGGCTACGAATGGCAGGTGTGCGGCTCCGATCTGGTGCTGGTCGCCGTTGCCACCGCCATCATCGCCGACGTGCTGACCGGGGTGTTCGATTAGGTTACCCGCCGGATTTTTCAACTCCGGAAAAGCCCCCCTGCACCAGGGGGGCTTTTCCGCGATCCTTCCGTATTTTTTCAGTATTGCATCCGGGCAAACAATCTGCCATATCTGCGGAGGAAACAAATGAACGCCCCTCCCGGATACAAAACAGGTGGACCCATGCAATTCCTTATCATTGACGACGACGTTGTTGCCCGCACCACCCTGAAAAACCATCTGAGCGCCATGTTCTCGGGTTGCAAGATCAGCGAGGCTGCCAACGGCGCCCAGGGGCTGTTTCAGTTCTTCAAGAAAAAACCGGACCTCATCTTTCTGGACATGCTGATGCCGATCATGGACGGCCGGGCCGTATTGGACGCCCTGCGGGAATGCTACCGCTGCGGCCAGATCGTCAAGAAGCCGAAGGTAGTCTTGATCTCCATGCTCGACACCATGCAGATCGACCAGATGCATCCCCTGGCGGACAGCCCCCTGGTACTGACAGTGGTCAAAAAACCGGTTACCCGCAACCTCCTCCAGCAGATCGAGGCCTTTCTCCCCCGCTTCATGGCCTGATCTTCGTCCACCGCTCCTCTCGACCAACCCCATCACGCCATCCTCTTCATGTTAACGCTTGACGTTATTGTTGTTTGGCGTTATGTTTTTTCCATGATTCAGTCTTTCGCCTGCAAGGAAACACAGAAGATATTCCAAGGCCGTTTTTCCTCCAAACTTCCGCAGGATATTCAACGTCTTGCCGCACGAAAGCTGGAACTGATTGATGGCGCCGGAGAGCTTGACGACTTGACGACACCTCCGGGCAATCGCCTTGAGGCTCTAAGCGGTGAACGGACAGGCCAGTACAGTATTCGGGTCAACGAACAATGGCGAATCTGCTTCAGGTGGCGCGACGGTAACGCCTTTGAGGTGGAAATCGTGGACTACCATTAAGGAGTATCGCCATGAGCAAAAGAGATTTTCCCCCCATTCATCCCGGAGAAATCCTCAGAGAGGAATTTCTTGCCCCCCTGGGCATAAGCCAGTATCGGCTCGCCAAGGAAATTCATGTGCCTGCACGGCGCATCAACGAAATTGTCTTGGAAAAACGCGGCATCTCCGCGGACACCGCCCTGCGTCTTGGCCGGTATTTCGGGACAACCGCCCAGTTCTGGAGCAACCTTCAGGCTCGTTACGACCTTGAGGTAGCTCGCGACGCCATCGAGGACACCCTGACGCAGGAGATAAAACCCTTCCATAAAGCGGCATGAGCAGCTGACTCCTCGCTTCACGCCGCTGACCGGCTTCAGGATGCTTGACAAGCCCCGCCTTCCTGCTATCTTTGTGGCAATAATCCATATCATTGCCAACATTTCCCCGGAGACCGGAGATTTATGAAAAAGAGTGTTACCTTCCTGCCCGACAACGTCACCATCGAGGTGGATAACGGCGAAAACCTGCTGAGCGCCGCGGCCAAGGCCGGGCTCTATATCCAGGCCTCCTGCGGCGGCGACGGGGTCTGCGGCAAGTGCAAGGTCAAGATCGAACAGGGCGAGGTCGCCGCCAACAAGGCCATGCAGCTCAAGGCGGAGGAACACGCCGAGGGGTTCCGCCTTGCCTGCCAGTCTTCGGTCATCGAGGATATCGTGGTTTCGATCCCCGTCGCCACCAGCAAGGACGGCAAGGCGCTCAAGGCCAAGCCCAAAACCACCCGCGCCATCTCGGCCCGGTCGCTGGACCATCTGATCGGCACCTGGCAGGTGGCGCCGCCGGTGGAAAAACGCTTTCTCACCCTGGAGCCGCCGACCCTGGAAGACAACGTGCCCGATCTCCAGCGGCTGATGCGGGCCATCAAGAAAAAATGCCACGACTGCTCCGAACCGACCTACGACCACCCGGAGCTGTTGATGGAACTGCCCTTCACCCTGCGGGAGGCCGACTGGCAGGTGACGGCGATCATGCTGCGCGGCAAGCGGGCCGAGGAGCCGGACCGCATCATTGCCGTGGAGCCGGGCGACACCACGGGCAACCTCTACGGGTTGGCGGTGGACATCGGCACCACCACGGTGTGCGGGGTCTTGATCGACCTGAATTCCGGCGAGGTGGTTGCCGAGGCCTCGGCCTACAACGACCAGATCAGTTGCGGCGAGGATGTCATCTCCCGGATCATCTACTCCCAGCGGCCCGGCGGCCTCAAGGGGCTCCAGGAAAAGGTGGTCCGCACCATCAACGCGGTGATCGAAAACGTCTGCAAGAAGGTGATGATCAGCCCCAGCAACATCAGTTACATCATGGCCGCGGGCAACACCATCATGAGCCACCTGCTCCTGGGGCTGAACCCGAAATACCTGCGCGAATCCCCCTATGTCCCGACCTGCAGCCATTTTCCGCTGACCCGCGCCGCCGCCCTGGGCATCCACGCCCATCCCTCGGTGCGCCTCTTCCTCTACCCGGCGGTGGCCAGCTATGTGGGCGGCGACATCATCTCCGGGGTGCACGCCTGCCAGATGTACAAGAGCTCGGAACTGACCCTGTTCATCGACATCGGCACCAACGGCGAGATCGTGGTGGGCAACGAGGAGTGGATGGTCTGCGCCGCCTGCTCCGCCGGGCCTGCCTTCGAGGGCGGCGGCATCAAGCACGGGATGCGGGCCAATGCCGGGGCCATCGAGAATTTCCATATCCACCCCGAGACCCTGGAGCCGATGATCATCACCATCGACCGCATCAAGCCCTGCGGCATCTGCGGCTCCGGGCTCATCGCCATCGTGGCCGAGCTGCTGGAGGCCGGGGTCATCGATCAGCAGGGCAAGTTCAACCGCGAGCTTTCGCACCCCCGCATCCGGGAAGGGATAGACGGCTACGAATACGTGCTGGCCTGGTCCAAGGACACCCTCATGGGCGAGGACATCGCCATCACCGAGGTGGACTTCGACAACCTGATCCGGGCCAAGGGCGCCATGTACGCAGGCTACGTCACCCTGCTGGAATCGGTGGGCATGACCTTCGACGATCTGGACCGGGTGATCATGGCGGGCAACTTCGGAGCCTACATCGATCTGGAACAGGCGATCTGCATCGGATTACTCCCGGACATCGACCGCGACAAGTTCTACTACCTGGGCAACGCCTCCATGCTCGGCTGCCAGATCAGCCTCACCGACCATGTCCGCTTTCGGGAACGGATGATGGTCAGCTCGCTCATTACCAATCTGGAGCTGTCGGAGAGCAGTCAGTTCATGAACCACTACATGGCCTCGCTCTTTTTGCCCCACACCGACATGGCGCTCTTCCCCACGGTGCGGGAGAAACTGCCTCGGTAAATTCAGCAGCACCGCATCTGCGTTGTCATCGGCCTGCTCATGTGCAAATAGCACACTTCGCAGGCCTCTTCCTAGCATCTGCGGCACTGCTGAATTTACCGCCATGCCAGCATGCCAAGACGAGATTTTTTACGAGTCCATCATTACTCTATGGAAGACATCGTACCCGACCTGGCGATCTGCCTGATCCACAACCCGGAAAATCCCGAAGGGCTGTTTCCCTTTCTGGACGCGCTCCTGCCCCAGGCCGATCAGGTGGCCCTGGAGATCATCGTGGTGGCCGCGCAGCCCGAGCATCCCGCCCTGGCCCGGCTGGAACGGGCCTTTCCGGAGATCGTCATTCTGGAAAACAGCGGCGGCGATCACCCGGCCAAGGCGCGCAACCACGCCTGCCGGTTGGCCACGGCCCGCTATCTTTCCTTCTGGGACGAAAATCTCCGGCCGCAGCCCGGCTGCCTCGACGCCCTGATCCATTTTCTCGATGAAACCCCGGAGGCCGGGTTGGCCGCGCCCCGCATCGTTGACGCCCAGGGCATGGTCCTCCCCTCGGTGCGTTCCGCCCCGACCCTGGCCACGATCCTCTGTCTGCACACCCCCTTGGGACGGTTGCTTGCGGCGGCGCCCGCCATCCTCGCCCGTCATCTGCTCACGGAACAGGACCATCTGCGCTCCTTCGAGCCCCAATGGCTGCTGGACACCTGCCTGGTGATCCGCAGGGAGGTGATGGAGGAGATCGGCTTTCTGGACGAGGGCTTTGCCGCCCACTATGCCGACGCCGATTATTGCCTGCGGGCGCGCCAGGCCGGCTGGCATCTCCACTACCTGGCCGAGGCTGTGGTGCTCCAGACCAGAACGGATTTTGCCCCTATGCCGGCCAAGCCCTCCGCGAGCGACACCCCGCGCCTGGTGGGCGACTGCACCCGGTTGCTCTTGAAAAAATGGCTGCGCCCCGCACAAATGCCGGCGTGATTCACAAGCACAATGCCTGTTGAAAGGATGTTGGCGTTGTGTTGATTGGCTGTTGAAAACCTGTTGATTGTTTCCGGTTGCTCCCTGCAATCCCTTTGCGGAACAGGGGTTGCCGCTCCTTGCCCATTCGGGCTCCTTCCGCTTGTCCGTTGTTGATTTCCCCCACGTTTCACGTGAAACCATCCGACCGTTTTTTCCGCGACAAAGTGCCACGCTGTGCAAAAACTATCCGTGTGCTACTGTCGGTGCTGGATACAAATTACCCAGGATTGCACCCTGCCCCGCGCCGACCCGGTCAGCCCGGCCTCATGGTATCCGCGGCAATGCACGGAAATGAGGCCCAGGCCTGCGCGATGGCACGAATCGTGATATGTCCTGGTGCACAGAGTTTTTGCTGTGCTGTTTTCCCGTATGAGGTTGCATATTCATTTTAATCAGAGGAGGATTATCCACATGAAGAACGTCACGATGTTCCGGATCAGCACCATTCTGGCAGGCTCCCTGCTCACCGCCACCATGGCCTGGGCCGCCGCAGACTACAGCGCCATGACCAACGAGGAATTGGCGGCGCAGCGCGGCAGCATGAAACAGGCCACGGTGGAAGAACGCAACGCCTTCCAGAACGAATGGCAGAACCGGGTGCAGAAGATGAGCCCGGAGGAAAAGCAGAAAGCCATGGGCCAGCCCGAAAATGCCCCCCGTGACGGCTCCGGGCAGAAGTCCGGCCAGAGGCAAGGCATGGGCGGCAGCGGCGGTTCCGGGAACGGCACGGGTGGCGGCATGGGCTCCGGCTCCGGCATGGGCGGGGGCATGGGTTCCGGTGGCTCCGGCATGAGCGGAGGAGGCATGGGCGGTCGGGGCGGTATGGGCGGCGGCGGAAGGCGGTAATCCCTTTCCCCAACCCCTGTTCAACCCACCATGGCCAGGCTGCCCACACGGCGCCTGGCCATGCCCGCAACACCCGGAGATTCCCCATGAAGCCGTTTTCCTCCATCATCGCCATCGGCGACCAGATCAAGGAGGCTGGTGGCAAAATAGGGGGCAATCCTAGGTATATCCACCGATTTCCGCGCCAATTCGACACTTTTTTACACCGCTTCGCCCTGTTGCCTGTTGACATCCGTTTTGTAAAACGCTATTTTCCCACGTTACCATGCACCCTTACACTCGGGAAAACCGCCGTTTCCATCGGGAGCGGTAGATATATATACGATTGAAACCACAGCACGGGAGAAAACAATGAAGGTAGCAGCCATCGCGGAAAGCATCAACATCATGGGCAAGAGAAGCGGCACCGCCATGAAGGAACGGAATCCTGGCCCGGTTCAGGAAATGGCCAAGGAAGAGTCCGGTGCCGGCGCCTCCTATTTGGATCTCAACATCGGACCGGCCCGCAAGGACGGCATCGAGTTGATGCCCTGGATTGTGCAGACCGTGGAAGCGGCAAGTTCCGTGCCCCTCTGCCTGGACACCACCAACACCGACGCCATGGCCGCCGGATTCAAGGTGGTGAAAAACCGCGAAGCCGCGATCATGAACTCCATCTCCGCCCAGCCCGAGCGGATGGAAAAGCTGATCCCCGTTGCCGCCGAGGCAGGCTGCAATGTTATCGCCCTGCTCTGGGGCCCGGACGGCATGCCCCGCGACTCCAACGAGCGCTGCGCCATGGCCGTTGACCTGATGATGGCCCTGGCCGAGGCAGGCATCCCCAACGAAAAAATGCTCTTCGACCCGATCGGCACCCCCATCACCCTGGGCGCGGACCAGATCGCCTCCGGCCTTGAGTTCATGTCCATGCTGCAGGAGATCGCCCCGGGCGCAGGCTCCACCGTGGGTCTGTCCAACGTCAGCAACGGCGTGGCCGAGCACCTGCGCAAGTACCTGGACCGCACCTACCTCATCATGCTGATGAAGTACGGGATCACCACCGCCATCGTCAATTCCTACGACAGCGAGCTCATGGCGATCTGCAAGGGCGAGCGCCAGAACCTGGTGGACATGGTCCACGGCATGATGGACGGCAACGATCCCGATCCCGCAGGTCTGACCGGCACCGCGCTGGAGCACTATAAAACCTATAAGGTGCTCTCCGGCCAGAACGTGTTCAGCGAGTCCTGGCTGACTCTGTAAAAAAGCGGTATCATATAGAGGCCGCTTTCTCGAATCCGGGACGGCCTTTCTCAAAGAGGGGGCCACGGCCTCCTCTTTTTTTTGTTTGGGGTATGGAAGTTATGGCGGACATTCCCACGCACCACATGATCTACGGCAACCTCGTTGATTACGTCACCGGCGAACCGCTGGTGGACACCGACGACGAGCGCTACCGCCAGAAACTGGCCCGGCTGCTCGTTGAGGAAAGGGGCTTTGCCAAAAACGAATTGGAGATGCGGCGCAGGATCGAAACCCTGTTCGCCCACCAGTTCGTGGCCTCGAAAATCGATATCGTGGTGAGCATCGGGGAACAGCGGGTGATGGTGGTGCGCTACGGCCCCGGCTCGCTGGTAACCAGAGAACGTCCGGCCATCGCCGCAGCCAGGGTGTTGGAGGAGACTCAGCTGATCCCCCTGGTGGTGGTGACCAACGGCGAGGACGGTGAACTGCTGGACGCCAGAACCGGCAAGGTGCTGGCCACCGGGCTTGAGGCGATTCCCGCCAGGGAGAAGATTTTGGCCATGCTGCCAGGTTTTGATTTCACCCCCGTCGCCCCGGAACGCAGAGAGCCGGAGCTACGCATCTTGAACGCCTTTGACGTGGAGGTCTGCTGCGCCGGCGGACCTTGTGCGTTGCCGGGCGCGAAAGAAGGCTGAAAAATCCCCTCTCCCCTTGCGGGAGAGGGATAGGGTGAGGGGGAACCTGCTGGAGGTGAGGCCTTGGCAATTTCACCCACCCCCCAGCCCCCTCCCGTCAAGGAAGGGGGACTTAATACGAAAAGCCCGCCACGACCTGCGCACCCATAAAAATTTTCGTGTTTTTCGTGGGTTGATCGGCACTGCTGCCGATAATTGACACGTGGCTCAAGTAATCCCTTGGAGAAAGCACCATGACACAGAACTGGAGCAAGACAAGCTGGCAGCAATTCACCGCCCTGCAGCAGCCCAACTGGCCCGATAAAAACGAGTTTGCCGAGACCGTGCAGACCATCTCCAAGCTGCCCCCCCTGGTCTTTGCCGGGGAGATCCGCACCCTCAAAAAGCAGCTGGCCATGGCCGCCGAAGGCAATGCCTTTTTGCTCCAGGGCGGCGACTGCGCCGAGGAGTTTTCCATGTGCACCGCCCCGTCCATCCGGGAGCTCTTGAAGGTCATTCTTCAGATGGCGGTGATCATGAGCTACGCGGGCGGCAAGCCGGTGATCAAGGTGGGCCGCATGGCCGGACAGTACGCCAAGCCCCGCTCCGCCGACACCGAGATGGTAAACGGCGTGGAGCTCCCCAGCTACCGGGGCGACATGGTCAACGGCATCGACCCCACCCTCGAGGCCCGGCGGCCGGACCCGCAGCGGATGCTCAAGGGCTACCACCTGGCCTGCGCCACCATGAACATCCTGCGCGCCTTCACCATGGGCGGCTACGCGTCCCTTGAGCGGGTGCATTCCTGGAACAACGAGTTCGTGGGCCGCTCCCCCCAGGGCCAGCTCTACGAAAAACTGGCCCGTCAGATCGACCAGGCCATCAACTTCATGCGCATCGTGGGCATCGACACCGATATCCCCCAGCTCACCCAGGCGAGCTTCTTCACCTCCCACGAGGCGTTGCTTCTGGGCTACGAGCAGGCCCTGACCCGCCAGGATTCCACCTCCGGCGGCTGGTACGACTGCTCGGCCCACATGCTCTGGATCGGCGAGCGCACCCGCCAGATCGACGGAGCGCATGTGGAGTTCTTCCGGGGGGTGCACAACCCCATCGGGGTGAAGATCGGGCCCAACCACGATCTGGATGATGTGAAACGGCTGGTCTCCATCCTCAACCCGGACAACGAACCAGGGAGGTTGACCCTGATCACCCGTTTCGGCGCGAAAAAGATCTCCGACGGTCTGCCGAATCTGGCCCGGGAGATGAAAAAAGAGGGCTTCAAGCTGGTTTGGAGCTGCGACCCCATGCACGGCAACACCTACACTGCGGAGACCGGCCACAAGACCCGGAATTTCGATGAGATCATGAGCGAGATCCGCTCCTTCTTCGAGATCCACTGGGCAGAGGGCACGGTGCCCGGCGGGATACACTTTGAAATGACCGGAGAAAACGTCACCGAATGCACCGGCGGCGGGAGAAAAATCCTCGACCATCACTTGGCCGAGAACTACCTCACCAACTGCGATCCGCGCCTCAATGCGGAGCAGAGCCTGGAGCTCGCCTTCCAGATCGCCGAGCTGATGCGGGAGAAATAAAAAGTGGTTGCCCGCAAGCGCGGGAGTTGGTAAACACTCTCGTTCGCCACGCACGATCATGAGGCGAACGGGAAAAACATAACCAGACCGGTGCCTGCCCTTCCTTGGAAGCGGCGGGAGAATAGGGAAGACGGTGAAAATCCGTCACGTTGGGCCGACGCTGTGAGCGGGGACCGACGCCGCACATGCCACTGCCGCAAGGCGGGAAGGCGCGGCGAAGGGGTGATCCGCGAGTCAGAAGACCTGCCAGCCTGGTAAAAAAGGAACCATCTGTCCAGATAATTCCGCATCGCCGTTATTGGTGGTGCGGAATTTTTTTTGCCCGCGGACGGAGAACAAAAACAAGGAGCAACCCCATGAAAACCCAACTGGAACTGGCCCGTGACGGTAAGATCACCGAACCCATGCAGCAGGTGGCGGAGGCGGAAGGCTTTAGCGGTGAGACCATCCGCGGTCTGGTGGCAAAGGGCGAGATCGTCATCCCCTGCAACCCCAACCGGCCGTCGCAAAAAGCGGTGGGCATCGGCACCGGACTTCGCGCCAAGGTCAACGCCTCCATCGGCACCTCTTCGGACATCGCGGATCTCGATCTCGAAACCCGCAAGGCGCGGGCTGCGGAAGAGGAACAGGCCGACACCCTGATGGAGCTTTCCACCGGCGGCGACCTCAACCGCATCCGCCGCGAGGTCTTGGCCGCCACCGCGCTGCCGGTGGGCAATGTCCCCCTGTACCAGGCCTTTTCCGAGGCGAGCAAGAAGTATCACAACCCCAACAAGCTCGACCCGGAATACCTCTTTGAGCTCATCGAGCGGCAGCTTGCCGACGGCATCTCCTTCATGGCCATCCACTGCGGCATCAACCGCTTCAGCATCGAGCGGCTGCGCAAGCAGGGCTACCGCTACGGCGGCCTGGTCTCAAAAGGCGGCACCTTCATGGTCTCGTGGATGGAGCATAACCAGAAGGAAAACCCGCTCTACGAGCAGTTCGACCGGGTTTGCGCATTGATGAAAAAGTATGATTCGGTGCTGTCGCTGGGCAACGGCATCCGGGCAGGGGCCATCCACGACAGCCACGACCGCGCCCAGATGGCGGAAATGATCATCAACTGCGAGCTGGCCGAGATCGCCCGGGACCTGGGCTGCCAGGTCATGGTGGAGGGGCCTGGCCATGTGCCGCTGGACGAAATCGAGGGCAACATCATGCTGGAAAAACGGATGAGCGGCAAGGCGCCCTACTACGTACTGGGGCCGCTGCCCGCCGACACCGGCGCGGGCTACGACCACATCACCGCCGCCATCGGCGCGGCGCACTCGGTACGCTACGGCGCGGACCTGATCTGCTACATCACCCCGGCCGAACACCTGGCTCTGCCCAATGAATCGGATGTGCGGGAAGGGGTGCGGGCCACCAGGCTGGCGGCCCGGATCGGCGACCTGGCCCGCTACCCGGACCGCCGCGAGCGGGAGAAGCAGATGGCCATCGCCCGGCGCGACACCAATTGGGAGAGGCAGATGGAGCTGATGATGTTCCCGGAGGCGGCACGGAAGATCCGGGAGAGCCGCACCCCGGAAAACAGCCGGACCTGCACGATGTGCGGGGATTTCTGCGCCATGGAGCGCGGCATCTCGCTTTTTAAGGATGACATCCGCGGGGATAAGTGCGGTTGCCAGGGGTAATTGCGGTTTATTAAATTTGGATCTCCCTGATGTATCCTGTGGGCCACAACAGGGAGGTCCAAACCAAGCTGTGCTTCGACAAGCTCAGCACGAGCGGAATACACAATACATCAACAAAGCACCGTTCGCCCTGAGCCTGTCGAAGGGCCGCTTTTACGATCCCCCTCTCCGGCTACAACCTGGGCGGACCCAACAAAATCATATCGGCAATGGTCTTCTTCACCTTGGGCAGTTCGCCCTGAAGCGAACCCAGGAATTCCTGCTCCAGCGCGGCAAGCCCCCGAAACAGGGGGGCCCGCTCCACCGTGGGCACCACCTGCCTCTCCCCCACGATCTCCTGACAGCGGAAACAGCCGGGGAATCTCTGCACCTTGCCGTTGGGAAAGGTGAGGCTGGAGGGCACCCCGTGCATCCGGCAGATCATCAACCTATGGAGGTAGAGGCCGCAACGCCCCTCGTCGTTGAGCGGGCACATGACCTGGGGCCGTTCCCCCCTGGCCAGCGCCCGTTCACAGGCCGCACCATACTCGGCCGCCCGATTCTCGATCTCCTTGCGGCGGGCCGGATCAAGCGCCATGAGCCCCTGCCAGAGGTACGCCCATTCCACATAGGTATGGTGCTGAAAATAGGAGTCGCAGCAGTTGTCCGGGCAGCCGTCACAGGTGAAATCGAGCTGCCGGGCGACGATGTCGTAGGCCTTTTCCATGCGCTCGTACAGATCGGCGATTTTCGCGGCAAGTTCCGGTTGCAGAATCGAGGCTTCCATGATTAGGTGTCCTTGTTTTGGTGAAAAGGACCAATCTACCAGAAAACAACCATTCCTTCAAAGACATCCGCCATGACCTCTCTGCTCCCCTGTTTCAAGGCCTACGACATCCGGGGCCGGGTACCCGATGAACTCAACGAAAACCTGGCCTTCAATATCGGCCAGGCATACAGCGCCCAATTCGCCCCGAAAAAGGTGGCCATCGGCCACGACATCCGGATCTCCAGCCCTGCCCTGGCAAAGGCCCTGGCCCACGGCTTTCTCGCGGCCGGGGTGGATGTGGTGGACTTGGGGATGGTCGGCACCGAGGAGATCTACTTCGCGGCCTTCCATCTCGCGGTGGACGGCGGGATCATCGTCACGGCCAGCCATAACCCGGCGGATTACAACGGCATGAAGCTGGTCCGCCAGGGAGCCAGGCCCATCTCCGGGGACACCGGCCTGCGCGAGATCGAACAACTGGCTGCGCAAGGCCATCGGATTACCGGGGACACGCCCGGCACCCTGACCCGCCTGGACAATAAACCCGCCTACCTCGACCACCTGCTGGGCTATGTTGACAGCAACACCCTGAAGCCCCTCAAGATCGTGGCCAATGCGGGCAACGGCTGCGCCGGGCCGGTGATCGACCGGCTGGCCGCGCAACTGCCCTTTGAGTTCATCCGGGTGCAGTGGCAGCCGGACGGCACCTTCCCCAACGGGGTGCCCAACCCGTTGCTTCCGGAAAACCGAGCCATCACCGCCCAGGCGGTGCGGGAACACGGGGCGGATTTCGGCATCGCCTGGGACGGCGACTTTGACCGCTGCTTTCTCTTTGACGAGACGGGCGAATTCATCGAGGGGTATTACATGGTCGGGTTGCTGGCCCAGGCCATCCTGGCGAAAAACCCCGGCGCCAGGATCATCCATGACCCGAGGCTGGTCTGGAACACCCGGGAGCTGGTACGGCAAGCAGGCGGCCTGCCGGTGATGTGCAAGACCGGCCATGCCTTTATCAAGGAACGGATGCGGGCCGAGGATGCGGTGTACGGCGGCGAGATGAGCGCCCACCACTACTTCCGCGACTTTGCCTACTGCGACTCCGGCATGATCCCCTGGCTGCTGGTCGCCGAGATCCTCGGCAAGGCTGGCCGCCCCCTGTCCCAACTGGTGCGGGCCCGGCAGCAGGCCTATCCGGTGAGCGGCGAGATCAACAGCCGGGTGGCGGACCCGGACGCGGTCATCGCCACGGTGGAGGATTTTTACGCCGAAACCCCCGGGGCAAAGGATTACACCGACGGCCTCAGCTTCACCGCCGAACAATTCCGCTTCAATATCCGCAAATCAAACACCGAACCGGTGCTGCGCCTCAATGTGGAAACGAAAGGCGATGCCGCGCTGTTGGAGGCAAAGACCTCGGAACTGCTTTCCCTGATCCGGGGCTGAATCAGGATCATTTTTCGCCCGCGCCGAACAAAATCCGCCGTTGCAGCTCCTTTGCTTGACGAATATTTTTTTTTGCTGCTAACATGAAGTTTTCGGCAACAAGCTCTCAACCCTTCCGTCAGGAGAGAGGATGCACGACACCCCACGCACCGGTCTGCCGCTCAGTTGTTGTCATGAACGCCCGCAGGTGATCCGTTGATGGATATCCGCGCCAAAGCCATTCTCTCGGTGATGCTCACCATCACCATCCTGACCTCGATCTTCGTTTTCATGTCCATTCAGCAGCGGAATGACCATCTGCAAAACGTTATTCAGGCCAAAAAGGAGAGCTCCAATTTTCTGGCGGAAAACCTGCAGGAACAGATTTTTTCCGCATACAAATCGCGGATCGTCAGCCTTGCCACCACCAAGAAAGAGGTGATCGATGCCTTTGCCCGCCGCGACCGGGAGGCCCTCCACCGGGCGGCATTGCCCTTTTACAGGACGATCATGGGGGAAAATCCCTACTTCACCATCATGCACTTCCACCTGCCGGAAAACGCCTCGTTTCTGCGTATGCATCTTCCGGAACTCCATGGCGACGATCTGGCCGCAATCCGCCCCATGGTCCGCGAGGTGAACCGCACCCACAAACAGCGGGCCGGCTATGAGGTCGGCAAAAATGGGCTTTTTTACCGGATTGTCCAGCCGGTATTCAAGGAAGAGCGGTATATCGGCGCCCTGGAATTCGGCATCAGCCATGAGCAGCTTGTCAATCTGCTCCGGCAGCGCATCAGCCCCGAGATCGCGGTGGCGGTCAAGTCTGGGGAGTGGCAAAAGGCGACCCTGGTTGCGGAGAAGAAGAGCGAACAAGAAGAATATGCCTTCCTGCCCAAGCAAAACGGCATCTTCGGGAAAATTGACGCCCGTATTCTGCTGGATCAGGACAATAACCGCCGCTACACCCTCGGCGGCAAGACATATATCTTCTTCTCCAATATCGAACTACAAAATTTCCAGAAAAAACCCATTGCCAAAATTCTGGTCGCCCTGGACATCAGCAAGGAGCTGGCCGGAACCAGGAATTTCATCGTCAAGGCCGTCCTGCTCGCCTTGCTGCTCCTGATCATTGCCAGCCTGGTCCTCTACTTCAGCTTTGGCCAGCTGCTGACCCGGATTTTCAACCTCAATACCTCCCTGAGCAGAAGCAACCAGGATCTCACCACTGCCAAGGCCTATGTGGATAATATCCTTGCCTCCATGAATGACGGCCTGCTAGTTACCACGGCCAAGGGCAGGATCAGCAAGGCAAACGAGGCGCTCTGCCGGTTGCTTGGCTACCCGGAGGCAGAGCTGGTGGAAAAAAATATTGCTTCCTTCTTTGCAAACCCAGCGGAGATTGAAATGAACCTCGCCCGCTGCGGGAGCGAGGGGTGCGACATCAGCCAGGCGGAGCGCCGGATCCTCACCAGGGAAGGGGCGGGCGTTCCGGTCCTTTTCTCGGGAACCTCCCTTGCCGGCGAGACCGGCAGCCCCGTCGGCATTGTCTGCATTGTCACCGACATCACCGACCGGAAAAAATCGGAAACCGCCTTGCGCGAGGCGCACGATCTGCTGGAACAACGGGTCATCGAACGCACCCGGGAGCTGGCCGAGGCCAACACCGCCCTGACCAAGGAAATGGCGGAGCGCAAGCGCGCGGAAGCCGAGCTGCGGCAGGCCCAGAAGATGCGGGCCATCGGCACCCTGGCCGGCGGCATTGCCCATGATTTCAACAACATCCTCACCGCCATCCTCGGCTACACCCAGCTGGCCCAGGAGAGGGTGAAATCGGATGCCACCTGCCGCTCCTACATGGACGGAGTATTTACCGCCGGCCTCAGGGCGCGGGAACTGGTCCGGCAGATCCTCACCTTCAGCAGGCAAGACGAGCAGGAGAAAAAACCCATCGAGATCCACCTGATCATCAAAGAGGCCCTGAAGCTGCTGCGCGCCTCCCTGCCGGCCAATATTGAGATCGTGCAGAATATTCCGGCAAATTGCGGAGCAGTGCTCGCCGACCCCACCCAGATCCATCAGGTGATCATGAACCTCTGCACCAACGCCTACCACGCCATGCAGGAAAAGGGGGGCACCCTCACGGTTTCGCTCGGCGAAACAGCGGCGGGGAATATTTCCCCCTCCCTGCCGGAAGGCGATTATCTGCAGCTGGTGGTGAGCGACACCGGTTGCGGCATGGACACCTCCATCCTGGAACGGATCTTTGAACCCTATTTCACCACCAAGGAGGAGGGCAAGGGCACCGGCCTCGGCCTGGCGGTGACGCACGGCATCGTCGAAAGTCATGGCGGCCATATCCGTGTCGCCAGCGCCACCGGCCTCGGCACCACCTTCAGCATCTATCTGCCGTTGCACAAAGGCCTCCCGGCGGAAGCCCTGGAAACGCTGGAAAAACCGGAGTTCCTGGGCGGAAGCGAGCGAATCCTGGTGGTGGACGATGAAAAGGAAATCGTCCAGCTCCTCGAGATTTTTCTGGCGGGCTACGGCTACCGGATTACCAGCCTGTCGGACAGCACCGCCGCCTATGCCTGGTTTTGCGCCAATCCCCGGGAAGTGGATCTGGTGATCACCGACATGTCCATGCCGCATCTCACCGGCAAGGAGTTGGCCATGAAAATGCTGGCCTTGCGTCCGGATCTTCCCATCATCCTCTGCTCCGGCTTCAGTGAGGTGATCAGCGAGGAAGACGTGAAGAAACTCGGCATCCGCGCCTTCTTTCTCAAGCCTTTTCTGGATAAGGTGGTGGTGGCCCGCCTGGTCCGGCAGGTTCTGGACTCCGGCCGGGCAGACACCTGATTCGTTCCGCGGAAAAACCGAAAAATCCCCGCACCAAACAAAAAAGCCCTCCGCACGGAGGGCTTTTTTTATGAACCTGCATGGTCTTCCGGGTTTATCAGAGCGCGGCCACAATCCCGTTGAAGGTGGCGCTGGGGCGCATGGCCTGCGCGGTCTTTGCCGCATCGGGCCGGTAATAGCCGCCGATATCCATCGGCTTCCCCTGGGCGGAATTCAGCTCGGCGACAATCGTCGCCTCGTTGTCGGAAAGCGCCTGCGCCGCCTTGGCAAACCGGGCCTGCTCCTCGGCATCCTTGCTCTGCCCGGCCAGGGCCTGGGCCCAGTAGAGGGCCAGGTAAAAATGGCTGCCCCGGGTATCCAGCTCCCCCACCTTGCGGGACGGGGAGCGTTCGTTTTCCAGAAACTTGCCTATGGCTTCATCCAGCGTTTCGGCAAACAGCTGCGCTTTTGCGTTCTTGAAGGTCGCGTGGATATGCTCGAAGGAGGGCACCAGGGCGCAAAACTCACCCAACGAATCCCAGCGCAGATGGCCTTCCTTTAAAAACTGCTCCACATGCTTGGGCGCTGACCCGCCCGCCCCGGTCTCGAACATGCCGCCCCCGTTCATCAGGGGGACGATGGAGAGCATCTTGGCGCTGGTGCCCAGCTCCAGGATGGGGAACAGATCGGTGAGATAGTCGCGCAGCACGTTGCCGGTGACGGAGATGGTGTCCTCGCCCTTGCGGATGCGCGCCAGGGAAAAGCGCATCGCCTCGTCCGGCTGCATGATCCGGATATCGAGCCCGCTGGTGTCGTGGTTGGGCAGGTATTGCTTCACCTTGGCGATCAGTTGGGCGTCGTGGGCCCGGTCGGCATCCAGCCAGAAGATGGCCGGGGTGCCCGTGGCCCTGGCGCGGGTCACCGCCAGCTTGACCCAATCCTGAATCGGCGCATCCTTGGTCTGGCAGCCCCGGAAGATATCGCCCTCCTCCACCTGCTGGGCCAGCAGGGTCTCGCCGGAAGCGTTATCCACCACCCGGATCGTCCCCTTGCCGGGCGCCATGAAGGTCTTGTCGTGGGAGCCGTACTCCTCGGCCTTTTGCGCCATCAGCCCGACATTGGCCACCGTGCCCATGGTGGCCGGGTCAAAGGCGCCATTGGCCTTGCAATCGACCACCACCTCCTGGTAGATCATGGCATAGCAGCGGTCCGGCACCATGGCGATGGTGTCGTGCAGCTGGTCGTCAGCCCCCCACATCCTGCCGCCGTCGCGGATCACCACCGGCATGGAGGCATCGACGATGACGTTGTTGGGAACATGCAGATTGGTGATCCCCTTGGAGGAATCCACCATGGCCAGTTCGCAGTTTTTCTTGTAAGTCGCCTGGATATCCGTCTCGATCTCCAGCCGCTCTGCCTCGGGCAGGGACTGGATCTTGGCGTAGAGATCGCCAACCCCGTTGTTGACGTTGACCCCCAGCTCCTTGATGATTGCAGCGTGCTTGGCAAAGACATCCTGATAAAAAACGGCAACGCAGTGGCCGAACATCACCGGGTCCGAGACCTTCATCATGGTCGCCTTGAGATGGAGCGAAAGGAGCACCCCGTCCTGTTTGGCCGCCGCGATCTGCTCGCCATAGAATTTGCGCAGGCCGGCCACCTGCATGGCCGAGGCATCGAGGATCTCCCCGGCAAGCAAGGGCATTTTCTGCTTGAGCACCGTGGTGGCGCCGTCCGCGCCGACAAATTCGATCCGCGCCTCGCGTGGTTCCGCCATGGTCACCGACCGTTCGCTGCCGTAGAAATCGCCTGCGGTCATATGCGCCACCCGGGTTTTGGACCCGGCGGGCCACGGTTTCATCATCCGGTGCGGATTTTTCTGGCCAAACCGTTTCACCGAGGCAGCCGCCCGCCGGTCGGAGTTTCCTTCCCGCAGCACCGGGTTCACCGCGCTGCCCAAGACCTTGGCGAATCGCGCCTGTAGGGCTTTCTCCGCCTCGGTTTTCGGGGCCTCGGGATAATCCGGGATGGCATACCCCTTTTCCTGCAGCTCCTTGATCGCCCCTTTCAATTGGGGGATGGAGGCGCTGATGTTGGGCTGCTTGATGATATTGGTCGCGGGCAGCTTGACGAGCTTGCCCAACTCGCCCAGATAATCGGGGATTCTCTGGCTCTCGGTCAGGTTCTCCGGAAAATTGGCGATGATTCTTCCGGCCAGGGAGATATCCATGGTTGTAACGGAAATGCCCGAGCCCTTGGTATAGGCCTGGAGGATCGGGAGCAGGGAATAGGTGGCCAGGGCGGGCGCTTCATCGACTTCGGTGTAGATAATCTTCTGGGTGGTCATATGGGTTCCTTCATTTTTATGTACAATCGGGGCGATAGATCCGTTTCGCAATCCATAATCGAAGCACACAGCATTAGCACATACCGTCCGGGATTGCAATCCTGTCTCTGTTCCGCAGGCTCGGCAATCCGGCGCGCCCTGATGGCCGGCCGGTTCCCAGCGCTCTCTTTTTCCTCTTCCCTGTTGCTTTTTACCGCCCAAACACCGTAGACTGTCCTGAAAAGTTCCTTTCAGGAGAAAGCACGCATGAAAACCTACTTCGCCCCGGCGGATCGGGCCACGCCCGAAGAACTGGCGCTGGACCTTGCCCGGATCAACAACAACCCGGTGATTGACGGGCTGATGCATTCCGTGGGCGGCGTCCTTGCGGTGCTCAACAGCTCCCGGCAGATCCTGGCGGTCAATGACTCCCTCCTCGATTCGCTGGACATTTTAGATGCCAAGGCCACCTTCGGCCTGCGGCTCGGCGAGGCGCTCCAATGCACCCACGCCCATGAGGCGCCGCATGGCTGCGGCACCACCCGGCATTGCGCCTCCTGCGGCGCGGCCATCGCCCTTGTCGCCAGCCTTGAAACCAATGCGCCGGTGGAGAAAAAATGCATCATCCGGACCCAAAAAAAGGAGGGGGAAACCGATCTCTGTTTTCTGGTCCGCTCCTGCCCGGTGAGCGCCGACGGCCAACGCTACCTGCTTCTTTTCATGCAGGACACCACCACCCAGGAAAAGAGAGCCGCTCTGGAACGCGCCTTTTTCCACGATATCAACAATATCCTCTCGGGGCTGGTGGGCGCCAGCGAGCTGCTTCTGCTCAAGCATACCGGGGCCGAGGACGGGTTCCCGCTGGTCAAAACAATAAAGCAACTGACCACCCGGCTGGCCAATGAGGTTGCAATCCAGCGCTCCCTGCTCCACTCCGAGCTGGCGGAACTGCGGCCTGTAATGCACGGGGTGGACGTGGCGGAACTGCTCTCCGAAATCCAGACACTTTTTGCCACCCACTCCGCGGCAGAGGGAAAAACCCTGCTTATTGAGCGATTGCCTGCGGATCTGTCGCTCCACACCGATGGCTCCCTGCTGCTCCGCATCCTCTCCAACATGCTGACCAACGCCTTCGAGGCCTCCGAACCGGGTGACACCGTCCGCCTCCGGCTGGAGACGACGGCCGGCAGGCTCTGCTTCTGCGTCTGGAACCGCAAGGAGATCGACGATGCCGTCCGGCTCCGCATCTTCCAGCGCTATATCAGCACCAGGGAGGGCGTGGGCCGCGGCACCGGCACCTATACCATGAAGCTGTTCGGCGAAACCTTTTTGAACGGCAAGGTGGATTTCTCCTCTTCGGCGGCGGAGGGCACCGTGTTCCGTCTCTGCCTGCCCATCTCCCAAACTCCCGGCAACAAGGAGCAACAACCATGATCATCACCACCACTCCGTCCCTCGACGGAAAAAGGATCTCCGCCTACCTGGGTGTGGTCACCGGCGAGGCCATTGTCGGCGCCAACCTGTTCCGCGATCTCTTTGCCGGCATCACCGACATCGTGGGCGGCCGTTCCGGCGCCTACGAAAAAGAGCTGCGCCGCGCCCGGGAAATCGCCTTTGAAGAACTCACCACTGCGGCAACCCAGCTTGGGGCCAACGCCGTGGTCGGGGTGGATATCGATTACGAGGTCTTGGGCGAGAGAAACGGGATGCTCATGGTCAGCGTCAGCGGCACCGCCGTCAAAGCGGAGTAAGAGCAGCCATGACCGACATACCCAAAACCGTCCCGCCCCTTGTCATTTACCTGTTTCTGGTGATCGGCCTGCTTTCCGCCGTAGCCTTCCGGCTGCTGACCATCATCAACACCTTTGCCCCCTCCCTGATGCGGCCGGTCTGGTATTTCGGGGTCATCGGCTACATCTTCTTTTTCGCCTACCGCTACCATATCTCCGAAAAACGGAAAAACGCCATCCGCGCCAACCGGCTGCTGGAAAAGATCCAGGGCCAGGGCGAAATCACCACCGAAGACCGGGCCCTCATCGCCTATGTGCTCTCCTCCATCATCAAGTCCAAGGAGAACCTCAACTATCTGTTCATCTTCGTTCTGTCCATTGCCGCGGTTGGCGTGGACATCCTCCTCGCCCTCCAGGGTCATTGACGGAATACGGAGTACTCTGTATTCTAAGCGCAACAAGGGCATCGCGCGGTAAACATCTTGAATTTTGCGGTTTTTCCATTATAAAAAGGCGTTGCCGCCCTGCAGAAAAACCTTACGGATACGGATACCGAAACGCCATGAAAACGATTCTGGTGGTGGACAACCACCCTGTTGTCCTGAAATTGCTGGTGGAGTTCCTGAAAAAACAGGGGCACGAGGTGATCACCGCCGAAGACGGGCTCGCCGCCCTGGAGGTTCTCAAAAAGGTAAAGCCGGACATCGTTTTTACCGACCTGATCATGCCCAACATCAACGGGGAAAAGCTCTGCCAGGTTATCCGCAGCCGTCCCGAACTGAAAAACCTCCGCATCATCATCTACTCGGCCACGGTGCTGGAGGATGAAACCAACATCCTCAACCTCGGGGCCGATGCCTGCATCGCCAAGGGTCCGTTCAAGAATACCGAGACGCATATCGCCAAGGTCATCGAGCATATCGACAACAACACCCTCCATGAATTGAAGGGCAAGATCCTTGGCGCCGAGGATCTGTACAAGCGGCATATCACCTCGGAGCTGCTCTTTTCCAAACGGCATTACGAGATTATCTTCAACAGCATGCCCGAAGGGGTGGTGGAGTTCACCCTGGACGGCAAGATCTTCCATGCCAACGCCGCGGCCCTTGCCCTGTGCGGCCTGCGGGAGGAGGACTTGCTGGCTTCCAGCTTTTTCGAGCTTTTCAGCGGCGAACACCGGGAACGGCTGCGCACCGCGCTGCACACCCCTGGCCAAGATCCGCTGGTCATCGACGAGGCCGAGCCCCTCCTGCTCAACGGCAGAATGATCACCATCCATTTTCTCCCCAGCCGGGATGAGTCCCACACCTTCATCATCGCCATCATGCGGGATCTCACCGACAAGATCGCAACGGCCCGGGAGCTGGAAATGATGCGCCGCCAGCAGGAACGCATCCTCAACGCCGTCGGCGAAGGGATCTTCGGCCTTGATACCCACGGGAGCATCACCTTTGCGAACCCGGCAGCCCTTTCCCTGCTGAACTATGAACACCATGAACTGGTGGGCGGCAGCTTGCGGGAGATAGTCCATGCCTGCACGCAGGAGGAAGAGGAAGGAGGGTATTCGGAGAAAAGTTGCCCGATCTGCGCGGCCAGCCAGGACGGCATTATGCGCAAGGGCACCGAAACCTTCTGGCGCAAGGATGGCGCGAGTTTTCCGGTTCGCTACACCAGCAACCCGATTGTGGAAGAGTATACAATCCTGGGCACGGTGGTCGCCTTCGCCGATATCACCGAACGCAAGAAAATGGAGGAAAGGCTGCGGGAATCGGCCATGACCGATGAACTCACCGGGCTCTTGAATCGCCGGGGCTTCATGACCCTGGCGGACAAGCTGATCAAGATCAGCGTGCGCGACAAAAATGACCTTCTGCTCATCTATGTCGATTTCGACAATCTGAAATGGATCAACGACTCCCTAGGGCACAGCGTCGGCGACCACGCCATCGTTGAAACCGCCACCCTGCTGAGCGATACCTTCCGGCTGGCGGATGTTGTCGCCCGGCTGGGCGGGGACGAATTTGTCATCCTCTGTACCGACAACTCGGCCCTGGGCAACGAGGAAACCATTCTCTACCGCCTGAACGAAAATATCGAAAAAACCAACAGGCTGACAAGCCGGCAATACCCGCTCTCCCTCAGTGTCGGGGTGGGCCGCTACGAGCATCAGTCACCCTGCTCCATCGACGAGCTGCTCCGCCGGGCAGACCGGGCCATGTACAAAAACAAGGAAGACAAGAAGGCCCGCCACCAGGACGGCTATAAACTTTAAAACTTTTTTGAACGGCTTACAGACCGCCTTGGGTGAGGCGGTTTCCGGTCCCACCGGCCCGCCGGCATCGGCCCATAAAAAATCCCGGCTTGTTTTTTCCGTTTCATTTTTCACCATGGGTTGCTATAGTAATAATTATCATTAACTCTCATAAAGGTGAATCATGGATATCAGTGTTGATGGAAATGTCGTTGAATTCAAGCTGGACAACGCCCAGGAAACCGCGGCCATGGAACTCCTCTGGCGGGTTATAGTGGATTGCCTGCGGGAGAACAAAAAGCTGGTTCCCATCGGCGAGTACATCCCGAGCAAGGAAAACCTGGCCCGTTTTGTCATCGAGGGGATTCCCGGCGGCAAGACCCAGTGGTCGGACCAGAAGGCCGCGGCGGACAACACCTACTACTGTTCCGTCTGCAACAAGTACATGAAGGTGAAAAAGGACAGCGAGATCCCGAAATGCTGCGGCAGGGACATGGAGACCATGGACTGATCCGCTTCTTAACGATCCAGCCTAAAAAGGAGATCCATCATGGACAAGTACGAATGCCCCTGCGGCTATGTTTACGACCCGGCGGAGGGTGATTACGAACACGGCATCGAGGCCGGCACCGCCTTTGCCGATCTGCCCGATGACTGGGTCTGCCCCAAGTGCGGGGCGGAAAAGGAAAATTTCTATAAGGCGTGACCGGACGGAACGCAACACCTGCCCCACCCAGCCCCTTGGAAACCCCCTCCCTTCCCGGTTTCCAAGGGGTATTTTTTTCCCCGCCCCCTTGCTAATCCCGCCGTTTGTTTCCATACTCTTCTCAGCACCTTGCCGTTTCATGCCCATGCACCCCCCAAGAAACCGCGCAGGCCCGCGAGGTATTGCCCCATGCCCAAAAAAACCATTACGATTCTCGGCGCCGGCCCGGCGGGGCTCACCGCAGCCATCGTCCTGCAAAAGGCGGGGTATCAAGCGCAGGTCTATGAAAAAAACCGGGATGTGGGCCGCGTTTTTTACGGCGACCTGCAGGGGCTGGAAAACTGGTCGGAGGAGCGCGATGTGCTTGAGGAGTTCCAGGCGCTTGGCCTGGCCATCAACTTCGACTGCACCCCCTTTTCCGCGCTCACCGTGTTCAATGGCGAAAAAAAATGGCCCTTCACCTCCTCAAGGCCGGGATTTTATCTGATCCGGCGCGGCGCCATGGCGGGCAGCCTTGACCAGGGCCTCAAGGAGCAAGCCCTGGCTGCCGGAGCCGCCATTTTTTTTGAGCAACACCGCAACCCCGCCCAGGCGGATATCGTCGCCACCGGCCCTTTGGTGCGCCACCGCTTTGCCATCGACAAGGGCATCGTCTTCAAGACCAGCCTGCCCGACGCGGCCTACGGCCTGGTCAACGACCAAGCCGCCTACAAGGGATATGCCTACCTTCTTTTTGCCAAGGGGTACGGCTGCCTCTGTACCGTACTCTTTGACAACTTTTCCGAGGTGAACCGCTGCCTGACGGAAACGGAACAGATTTTCAGGAAGTTCGTCGACTTCGACATGGAGGATCCCAAACCGGTGGGCGGCATGGGTGGTTTTCTCCTTGCCCCGGTTTTTGAAAAGGATCAGCACATGCTGGTGGGCGAGGCCGCAGGTCTACAGGATATGCTCTGGGGCTTCGGCATCCGCTCCGCCGTGATTTCCGGGGCCCTGGCCGCGCACAGCATCATCAACACCACCAGCTACGCCGAATCCGCCCGCTCCCGCTTTATCGGCAAACAGAAGGCCGGCCTGGTCAACCGCTATCTCTGGGAGCGGTTGGGCCGCAACAACTACAGCCGGATCATGGACCGGATCGACCGCAGCGGGGATCATCGTAAATTTTTTCAGGATTTCTACAACCTGAACCTCCTGCACCGACTCGCCTATCCTTTTGCTTTCCATTCCCTAAAAAAAAGGTACAATCTCGTTGCCGAGGATGAGCGATAACCCAATATCAACCGCACAACGTAACCGCAGAATCCAGCCATGAACATCAACAACGAAGATCAGGCCAGAGAGGCCATCGCCCTCTGGCAGTCAGACCCGCCCAAGGCGCAGCTCAAAAATCTGCGGCTGGCCCTGGAATCCCTGGAACTCAGCCAGATGTACTATGAACAGAAGGGCAACGAGCAAGGCGCGGCAAGGGCTGCGGCCTGCCAGACCATCCTCGCCTGCCGCATCGCCGAAATTGAAACCGAATAGACCGGGGAACACGCCATGCACACCATTTTCGCCACCATCGGTCTAATCCTCGCCATTGTAGGGCTTGCCGTCTCCGTGGCCTTCTGGATCCCCAGGTTCTGCAACCGGAGACGGCTTAGGGAAATGCTCGGCTCCAGGTACCCCGTGGTGTATGTGGTCTATGTCGCCAACGGCCCCATGCTCCTGCTGCTCGGCGTCGTCCTGCTGATCTTCTTCCGCTGAACAATCCAAAGAGAGGAAACAATAATGAGCACTGAAACATCATACGGCTGGAACGCCGCCTCGGGCATGACCCTGCTGGCCAAACTCAAAAGCGACCTCAAGGCTGCCATGCTGAGCAAAAACGAGGCGGTCAAGGGCGCGCTGCGCATCATCATCAGCGAGTTCCCCACCAAGATCACCACCCCCATCACCCTGGAGAGCGGCAAAAAGAGCACCCGGGCCAAGCGGGACGACGAGATCACCGACGACGACATCATCAGCCTGATCATGGGGTTGTGCAAGTCGGAACGGCAGACCCTGGAGTACAAAAAAGAGACCAGCTCCGAATACCTGGAGATCCTGGAATCATACCTGCCAAAGATGGCCACGGAAGAGGAGATCGCCGCCTGGGCCAAGGCCAACATCGACCTTTCCCAGTTCAAGAGCGCCATGCAGGCCATGGGCCCGATCATGAAGCATTTCGGCAAGGCAGCGGACGGTAATGTGGTGAAGAAGGTGCTGGCGGGGATGGCGGGTTAGGTATTTTTCTAGTATTGACGTGGGGTGGTGTCCTGTGCATGCTGGAATAAGCAGCCGGGATGCATGAAGCCCCACCAAATAAAAAAGCCCGACCGAAGTCGGGCTGGGTTCGAGGACAACCCTTGCGGGTGCCCTTATTGTAGTAACGGCTCTCACCCCGGGACACTACAATCGTTGTAAGAATACCCCATCATGAAAAGAAATTGCAA
>JAJZPC010000069.1 GCA_021811385.1 Deltaproteobacteria bacterium
AAAACCAAAACCAAAGGAGAAGTACCATGTCTTACGTTACCATGAAGGAAATGCTGGAGGCCGGTATGCATTTCGGCCATCAGACCCGCCGCTGGAACCCGAAAATGAAGCCGTACATCTTCGGCGCGCGCAACAAGATCTACATCATCAACCTCGACAAGACCCTGCCCCTGTTTAACAAGGCCTTCGAATTCATCGCCAAGACCGCGGCCAAGGGCGGCACCGTGCTGTTTGTCGGCACCAAGCGCCAGGGCCAGGACATCATCAAGGAAGAAGCCGAGCGTTGCGGCATGTACTACATCAACAACCGTTGGCTGGGCGGCATGCTGACCAACCACCAGACCATCAAGAACAGTGTCGACAAGCTCAAGAAATACGAGACCATGCAGGAAGACGGCACCATCAACCATTACCACAAGAAAGAAGCCCTCCAGATCCAGAAGGATGCGGTCAAGCTGGACCGCAACCTGGGCGGCATCAAGAATATGAAGGGGCTGCCCGCAGCCATCTTCCTCATCGATCCGAAGCGTGAGAAGATCGCCATCGAGGAGGCAAACCGCCTCGGCATTCCGGTGGTCGCCCTGATCGATACCAACTGTGATCCCCGTGGCATCGACTACCTCATCCCCGGCAACGACGACGCCATCCGCTCCATCAAGCTGATCGCCTCCAAAATGGCGGATGCCGTATTGAGCGGCAAGGAGAAACTCGCCACCGCCCACCAGGCCGCCACCGACAAGGATACCGAAGCCAAGGCTGCTGCCGCGAAAGGCGACGCATAACCTGCCTCGGGGCAGGAAAGATATAAACCCAAAAAAACGTAACTGTTCAGCAATACCGCAGATGCTAGGAAGAGGTCTGCGAAGTGTGCTGGTGCACATGAGCAGGCCGATGACAGGTAAGCGAGCCTGCGAGACTCCGACGCAGATGCGGTGTTGCTGGACAGTTACAGAACATGAAGGTAGAACCGTGAATATTACAAGTCAGATGGTAAAAGAACTCCGCGACAAAACCAACGCGGGTATGATGGATTGCAAGAAAGCCCTGACCGAGACCAGCGGCGACATGGAAAAGGCCATCGATCTGCTCCGGCAGAAAGGGTTGGCTGTTGCCCAGAAACGTGCCGGCCGGGCCACCAGCGAAGGCTTGGTGGAAACCTACATCCAGGCCGACGGCAAACTGGGCGTGATGGTGGAAGTAAACTGCGAGACCGATTTTGTCGCTAAAAGCGACGCCTTTATCGAGTTCGCCAAGAATGTCACCGCGCAGGTTGCAGAGAGCAGCGCCACATCCCCGGCCGAGCTCCTGGAGCAAAAATTCGTTAAAAACCCTGCGCTCACCATTCAGGACATGCTCAACGAAATGGTAGCCAAGCTCGGCGAAAACAGCGGCGTCAAGCGCTTCGTCAAATTCAACGAGGGCGTGGTTGAAACGTACATCCATGCCGGCGGCAAGCTGGGCGTGATGGTCGAGTTGGCCTGCAAGAGCGACGCGGTTGCCAAGAACCCGGCTTTCAGCGAGTTCGCCAAGAATATCTGCATGCATGTCGCTGCGGCCAATCCCGTATCCATCCGTCGCGAGGAAGTCCCCGCGGATCTGGCGGAACGCGAGCGCAACATCTTCATCCAGCAGGCCATCGACTCCGGCAAGCCCGCGAACATCGCCGAAAAGATGGTGGGCGGCAAGATGGATCGCTTCTTTGCCGAGAGCTGCCTTCTGGAGCAGAAGTTCGTCAAAAACCCCGACATCTCCATCCAGGATCTGCTCAAGGAACTGGTGGCCAAGGTGGGCGAAGAGATCAGCATCAAACGCTTTGCCCGGTTTCAGGTTGGCGCATAACGCTGTTTCAACACGCATCGGATGACCACGCCGTTGCGGACAAATAGCCTTGGCAGCAAATATGAAAAGAGCGGCATAAGCGGCCGTAAATGAATAACCAGAAAAACATGGATAATTCCTTGACGGCCCCTAAATACCCAAGAGTACTCGTGAAGCTGAGCGGCGAAGCCCTTATGGGCGACGCCGCTTTCGGCATCAGCACCAGCGTGCTTGATTACCTCGCCACGGAGATCCAGACCCTTGTGGATCTCAAGGTGGAAACCAGCCTGGTCATCGGCGCGGGCAATATCTTCCGGGGAGTATCCGGCGCCTCTACCGGCATGGACCGGGCCGCCGCCGACAACATGGGCATGCTGGCCACGGTCATCAATGCCCTGGCTCTGCAGGATGCCCTGGAAAGAAAAGGCATCTCGGCCAGGGTGCTTTCCGCCATTCCCATGCTCACGGTCTGCGAACCCTATTCCCGGCAAAAGGCAGTGCATCATCTGCGCAAGGGGCGGGTGGTGATCTTCGGGGCAGGCACCGCCAACCCCTATTTCACCACCGATACGGCCGCCGTGCTCCGGGGGTTGGAGATCAATGCCGACCTGATCTGCAAGGCCACCCGAGTCGATGGCGTCTACGACAAGGATCCCCTCAAGCACAAGGAGGCGGTCAAGTTTTCCCGGCTCAGCTTCGGCGAGGTTCTGCAGCGGCGCCTCAAGGTCATGGATGCGGCGGCAATCTCCCTGGCCATGGACAACAACACCTCCATCATGGTTTTTGACATGAATATCCCCGGCAATATGAAGAAAGCCATCTGCGGAGAACAGATCGGCACCTTGATACAGGGAGAGGACAATGAGTGAAATTATCGACACCCTGACCGAAAAAATGACGGCCAACATCGAGGCCTTCAAACGCGATCTCACCAAGATCCGGACCGGTCGCGCAACCACCTCCCTGCTCGACGGGATAAAGGTAATGGCCTACGGCACGCCCATGCCGCTGAATCAGGTCGGCTCCGTGACCATCCCGGAAAGCAGGATGCTGGTCATCCAGCCGTGGGACACCAAGCTTCTTCCCGCCATCGAGAAGGCGATTTTCTCCTCGGATCTGGGCCTCAATCCATCCAGCGACGGCAAGATGATCCGGATCTCCATCCCGCAGCTCACCGAGGAACGGCGCAAGGAGCTGGTGAAAAACGTCAAGAAGATCAGCGAGGAGCACCGGGTTGCCGTGCGCAATCTGCGGCGCGAGGCCATCGATGTCCTGAAAAAGCAGAAGGGCAACAAGGAAATCCCGGAAGACGACTTTTTCAAGATGCAGGACGAGGCCCAACACGCCACGGACAGGTTCATCAAGCAGATCGATGAGATCATGGCTGAAAAAGAAAAAGAGGTCATGGCTGTCTAAACATTTCCTCCCTGCCCTCCCTTGCTTCCGCCGGTTGCAAGCTGTGATCCGCTGAAAATCGAGACCGTTCCCATGCCCAAGCTTGACACCGCAGCCCTGCCCCGCCATATCGCCATCATTATGGACGGCAATGGCCGCTGGGCCGAGCAGCAGGGCAAACCACGCATCATGGGCCACCGGGCCGGGGTCGAGTCCGTACAGGATATCGTCCGCGCCGCCCGGGAACTCGGCATCGGCGTGCTTACCCTGTACGCCTTTTCCACGGAAAACTGGAAACGCCCGCCCCTTGAAGTCCAGGCCCTCATGGGGCTGCTGAAGAGCTTTCTGGAAAGCGAGCTGGCCACCATGGTGCACAACAATGTGAGCCTGCGCTGCATCGGACAGAAAGACCGCATTCCCCCGGAGGTCCGCGAGGTTTTGGAGCGGGTGATCCGGGAAACCGCAAACAATACAGGACTGACCCTCAATCTCGCCTTGAGCTACGGCGGCAGGAGCGAAATCACCCAGGCCGTGCAGGCAATCGCTAAAAAATGCATGGCCGGGACTCTGAACCCCGAAGAGATTGACCAGTCCGTTCTGGAACAACACCTTTACACGGCGGGGCTGCCGGACCCGGATCTGCTGATCCGCACCGGAGGCGAAACACGGTTGAGCAATTTTCTCCTGTGGCAGGCATCCTATGCGGAGCTCTATTTCACCGAGATTCTCTGGCCGGATTTCAGAAAAAAGGATCTGCTGCATGCCATTCTGGACTTCCAGAAACGGCAGCGGCGTTTTGGTAAAACCGGCAAACAGGCGGAACAGTCACCCGGCCATTGATCATATGGCGCCAGGGGGAGGCTATGACAGGAGCAGCATGAAACGACTCATTACCGGTGTTCTGGCTTCCATTGCCTGGCTGCTCCTCCTTTTCCTGGGGCCGTTCCCGCTATTCTGGCTGGCCATCATCGCGCTGGCCGGTGTGGCGCAGGCAGAGTACCTGACCATTGTCCTGCCCGATCTCGACCGGCCGACCAAAACCCCTCTTATCCTTTTCGGCCTGCTGCCTCTGATCGGCGCATATTCCGGCGACGCCGCCATTCTTCTCTGCGGCCTGGTCCTCGCCCTGATCGCCCTTCTGCTCTATACCCTTTCGAGGTATGCAGCCTTTGTCCATCCCTACGAAATTATCAGCCGCGGGGGCTTCGGCTACCTCTACCTCAGTCTGTGCAGCGCCCACCTGATCCTGCTCATGGACCTGCCGCAGGGCCGCGCCTGGCTGCTGCTCCTCACCGCCATCACCGCGGCCTCGGACACCGCCGCCTTCTATACCGGCAGCAAATTCGGCAAGCACAAGCTCTGTCCGGCCATCAGCCCCAAAAAAACCTGGGAAGGCTTTTCCGGCGGCTTGGTCGGCAGCCTTGGCGCGGCCTTGCTCGTTCGCCACTTTTTCCTGCCCGAACAAGGCTTGCCCTGGATATTCCTCACCGTCCTTCTCCTTGGCTGCCTCGGCGCGGCCGGGGATCTTTCCGAATCGGTGATCAAACGCGCCTTCGGCGTAAAGGATTCCGGCAGCATCCTGCCGGGGCACGGCGGATTGCTGGACCGCATCGACTCCCTGCTGCTCACCGCGCCGGTGCTGTATTATCTGCTGTATTTTGGGACAGGTCTATGCTTACTGTAAACCATGCGAATGCACTTTCCTGCTGACCGTCATTCTTCAAGAGAACAGAAGAACCCATGAAAAATATCTCCCTGCTTGGCTCAACAGGCTCGATCGGCCGCAATGTACTGGAAGTAGTGCGCCAATTCCCCGGACGCTTCCGCATTGTGGGTCTGGCCGCCGGCACCAATGGCCGGTTGTTGCGCGAGCAGATCGAAGCCTTCAATCCGGAAAAAGTCTCCCTGGGCGACGCCAAACTTGCTGGCGAACTGGCTCAGAGCCTGCCCCCCGGCTGGTCTGACAAAATACTGACCGGACCGGAAGGCAATGTGGCCGTCGCCACCCTGCCTGGCGCGGACACGGTTGTTTCCGCCATCGTCGGCGCAGCCGGGCTCACGCCCACCATGGCCGCCATCGAAGCCGGAAAAAACATCGCCCTGGCCAACAAGGAAACCCTGGTCATGGCCGGCCACCTGGTCATGGAGGCGGCAAAACGGCACAAGGTAACCCTGCTGCCCATTGACAGCGAACACAGCGCCATTGCCCAGGCGCTGGAAGCCGGGAAAAAAGCGGATGTCGGCAAGCTCATCCTCACCGCTTCCGGCGGGCCGTTCCGCAACCTGGCCGAGCGCGAACTCTGGGCAGTCACCCCGGAACAGGCGCTGGCCCACCCCAACTGGGACATGGGCAAGAAGATCTCCATCGACTCCGCCACCCTGATGAACAAAGGGCTGGAGGTCATCGAGGCCCGCTGGCTTTTTGACATCGCAATCGAGGACATCGAGGTGCTCATCCACCCCCAGAGCATCGTCCATTCCATGGTGGAATACGTTGACGGCTCGGTGGTCGCCCAACTCGGCGTCCCGGACATGCGCATCCCCATTGCCTACGCCTTGTCCTACCCGGAACGATTGCGGATGAATCTGCCCCGCCTCAACCTGGCGCAGGCCTCGGATTTGAGTTTTTCCCGCCCGGATTTTGAAAAATTTCCCGCCCTGAAACTCGCCTATCAGGTGTGCAAGCGGGGCGGCAGCCTGCCTGCCGTGCTCAATGCCGCCAATGAAGTGGCGGTGGAGGCCTTTCTGGCCGGCGCCATCCGCTTTCCGGAAATCGCCCTGGTGGTTGCGGAAACGGTGAGCCGCTTGCCCCGAGAAGAGGCGGCCAGCCTGACCGCCATTCTTGACGCCGATCTTGCCGCCCGGATGCAGGCGGCCTCGATCATCGAGGCCCTGCGCATGCAAACCCAACAACGCCTCGGCAACGATGTACTCACTCCGGAACTGCCGCCGGGACAGACACCCTTAACCATTTGAAGAGACCATGAACTCTATCCTCGCCTTTATCCTCGTCCTTGGCCCCCTGATCTTCATCCACGAATTCGGTCATTTTCTCTGCGCCAAGCTGTTCGGCATCCGGGTGCTCAAATTCTCCCTGGGGTTCGGCCCCAAGGTGTTCGGCCGCACCGTGGGCGACACCGAATACCTGCTGAGCGCCTTCCCCCTTGGCGGCTACGTGAAGATGTACGGCGAAAGCCTCACCGATGAGGTGGCCAGCGGCCAGGAAGGGTTTTCCTTTTCGCACAAGGCCATCTGGCAGCGCTTTGTGGTGGTCTTTGCCGGGCCGCTCTTCAACCTTCTCTTCGCGGTCCTGCTCTTTTCCTCGATCTTCGCGGTCATGGGCATTTCCCAGCCGGTCAACGAGGCGAGAATCGGCGGAGTCACCGTGGATTCCCCGGCGGACAAGGCAGGAGTCAAACCGAACGATCTTATCCTGAGCATCAACTCCGCCCCGGTTAAGGAATGGAATGATGTCGCGCGCCTCATCAAGCTCAGCGAGGGAAATCCCGTCACCCTCATGGTCCAACGGGGCGACCAGACCCTGACCCTTACCGGCCGACCGAAAATGGAACAGGACAAGAACATCTTCGGCGAGGTGATCGACACCCGCTACATGCTCGGCATCCGGGTCGCCGACGAGGTGGTTCCGATTTCCCCGGCCGAGGCGTTGCAAACCGGTGCGCTGCACACCTGGACCCTGATCAAGATTACCCTTTTGGGCATTGTCAAGATCATCCAGAAGGTGGTCCCGGCCAGCGAACTGGGCGGCCCCATCCGCATCGCCCAGATCGCCGGGCAGCAGATGGCGGCCGGCTGGGTCAACCTGCTGCATTTCGCCGGGCTCCTCAGCGTCAGTCTCGGGGTGCTGAATCTTTTCCCCATCCCCATCTTGGATGGCGGGCATCTGGTCTTTTTCGCCGTTGAGGCCATCCGCCGCAAGCCGCTGAGCGTGGAAACCCGGGAACGCCTCCAGATGATCGGCCTGGTGCTGCTTGTTTCCCTGATGCTCTTTGTTTTTTACAACGATTTCCGTTTCCTCGGCAACGGGGGCTGAGGCTGCAATGCCCCCCTCCTCCGCATCCTCCCCCGTTATCCTCGCCCTGGAAACCGCCACCACTTGCGGCAGCCTGGCCCTGGTCACGGAAGACCGCTGTCTGGCCGAGTTTTCCCTCAACACGACCACCACCCACTCCCGCCGGTTGCTGTCCGGGATCGACTGGCTTCTTGCCCAGTGTGAGCTGAGCTGGCCCCAAATCGGCGCCATTGCCGTCGGCCTTGGCCCAGGAAGCTTCACCGGCCTGCGCATCGCCTTGAGCACGGCCAAGGGTCTGTGCATGGCCACCGGCAAACCGCTCATCGGCGTGGGAACCTTGGATGGACTTGCCGGTCAGTTCCCTTTTTCTTCCCTGCCCATCTGCCCGGTGGTTGATGCCCGGAAGAACGAGATCTATACCGCCCTCTACCGCTGCAACGAGCAAGGGATGCCGGAAAAAACCGCTGGCCCCATGGTGATCAAGCCCCAACGCTTGCAGGAATTCATCACCACCCCCACCCTGCTGGTGGGCGATGGCCTGCCCCTCTATGGCCAGATGCTCAAGGAGCTGCTGGGGGAATCCGCTCTTCTTGCCCCCACGGAACTCTGCTTTGCCAGGGCAGCGAGCATCGGTTCCGCCGCCTGGCATCTTTTCCGACAGGGGACATTCCTGGACCCGGCCACGACGGTGCCCATCTATGTAAGGGCCTCGGACGCGGAATTGCAATTTGGCGAGAAAAAGGGAATACGGAAGTAAAGCGAAAGGAGCAGAGAAAGGATCTTGCAAAATTCCTGGGAGTTACGGCTGAACAGGCACTCGATCAGAAGCCGAACTCGGACAGCAGATCGTCGACCAGATCCTGCTTGAGGGAGGAAGGAGCGGTGGGGGCATGAACCCCGCGCAGCAGCTCTTTCTTTTTCTCCAGGTTTTCCTGGGAGCCATCCTTCTTGATGTTGAGAATAACCAGAACCTCAATGAGCCAGTCGCGGATCTGATTGAGATCCGTGATGATCTTCTCCATCTTCTGCCGGGCAACATCCTGATAGGACTGGGAAGCGATAATATCGTACATGGCGGCCTTCATCTCGACGATGGCCGCCCTGGCCTGGGCATTGTCCGCCCCTGCCTGGCGCAGTAAATTCTCAAACTCCTCGACATGCATGATGACCCTGTCGGATTTATCAAGAACAGCGCTGGTGGACTGCTCCATGAGCTGCACCACATCCTGGGCGTGGCTCAAAACAAAGGGCGCCTGCTCACCGGCGCTTGCCAAGGGCACCTGCACGGTTTTCATGTTGACCAGGATGGTGTTGATTCTCTTGGTCAGCATGGAAAGCACACCCTCGGCGTCAACCTCGGGCAGATCACCCTTGTAGTCTCCCCGCAGAACGGAATCGGTGAGCGCCACCAAGGAGGCGATGCTTTTTTCCAGATGTGAATTATTGACCTTTGCCATGCTGTCCCCTGCTTCCTCAGCTCAATCCATCCCATGATGCGTTCGATTCTGTGCCGGTATCCGGCCGGCGGCGTTTCAACTTCGGCAATTACGCAGCATCAAAGTTGAATTCATACTAACAGATCATCCGAAAAGCAATCGAAATGGCCTGTTCCCACCAAAAGCCCCCAATAACCGTATACTAGCGGTAACGCGCCGCCGTAGCGTAAAACTGCTCTTTTGCGGCATACATCTGCCTGTCCGCCTCCTTGGTCAGAGCTTCGGGAGGATACTTGTCCGTCCCTGCCTTGCCAAGGCTCACCGTGACCGGAAACTCGGCGCCGTCCGGCAAGGGAACGGCGAGGCCGGTAAAAACCTGGCTTTGCAGCCGTTCGATAAAATGTCCCGCATCCTCGTCCGTGCTGTTGGTAAGCAGGACAATGAATTCGTCGCCCCCGGTCCGCGCCGCGATATCGGTACCGCGCAGGGTATTCCGCAGAGCCTCGGCAACGGTGACAATCAGCCGGTCGCCGGTTTCATGGCCGTACTGGTCATTAAGTTTTTTCAGCTGGTTGATATCCCCCAGCACCAGCGCATGGTGGATCCCGTAGGTATGAAATTTCTCCTGCTCCTCCTCCAAGGCCTGGGTCAGATAGCCACGGTTGAAAAGACCGGTCAGGGCATCCTTGTTCGCCTTCTCCTCAAGCTGACGCAGAAGGAGCTGATTTTGAAAATAGGCGCCCAACGGTTCCGTGACCAAACGGAGGATATCACGTTCATCCTGGGCAAGGCTGCCTTCCAGCAACACCAGGCCAACCCGCTGGCCTTGCGCCCCCACCAAGGGAATCTGGGTACTTTTCTTCCACGGCAGAACCGTATCGGCAAGAAGCCCTTCCAAGTTTAATCGCTGCAGATCCCTTGACATGCAAGCCTTGGTCACGAGCGTCCACTCCGAGGTGGTCATCCCGCTCTGTTGGGAAAGCCAGATATTGCCCGCCCGGATGTCGTTGATTATGAGGCCGGCCGCACCGGCATGGAGATCCGGCAAAATCGCGTCGAGAAAATATCCCACCACATCCTTGATCCCTGAACCCTTTTGCAGGTAGATGCCGAAATTGACCAGAAGAGACAACACTTTGTTCTTGCTGGCAATTTCTTCACGCTGGCCGCGAATCTGACCGATCAGATCGACCTGCCGCGTATTATCCCTGAACAGGAGCAACCCCCCCTTGCCGTTGGGAGCGACCGAAAATATCTCCGTATAGACCCGACCCGCTGTTTCGTGGCTTTTCTTCTGCCCGTTGGCCTCGCTGAACCCGCGCTGGGCAGGGCAGTCAAGGCACGGAGCGCTGTTGCCGAACAGGGCATAGCAATGGCTCACCCCTTGCTCGGGAAACAGGTCCAGCACCGCTTTATTCTGCCGCTGCACCAGAAAATTCTCGTCCACGGCAAGCAGGGCTTCCGGAAGATTATCCATGAGCTGGGAAAGAAATTGCTGTTCTTCCTGGCTCAGGCGTCGGCGGCGTTCGAGGAGAATATTCTTGGCCTGCAACTCCTTGCGGTCAAGATCGCTGCGCCGGAGGAGGGTGATTTCCTGGGTGACATCGTGGAGAGTGAGCAGGCTCTGCCCCTGCCAGACCTGGCAGGAGACCTTCAGATAGATATCCCCCTCGTGCGTCCAGAGAGTCAGGGCCTGGCGCTTGCCCTCGCGGCCGTCCATCTCGGCGGGACACCCTTCGCACCGCGCCTCGCTGCCGAACAATGCCGCATGGCACGGCTGTCCCAGCACTTCCAATCCGGCCCGGCGGAAAAATCCCAGGGCAACGCTGTTGGCAAAGGAGACCAGACATGCTTCACTGCAGAGCAGAACCCCTGTCTGCACCGCGTCGAGCAGTTCCTGAATCTCAGGGTCTGGCGAAAAAAAATCTGTTTTTTCCATGAATGGCAAGTAATCCCGACAGGTTACAAATATCGACGCAAATCTTTCTTAAGATAGCAAAAAACCGTTTTTTTTCATATCCAAATAAACCGGCGCCCAAAAAATACAGAGAGGTATGTAGTACCAGGACATCAACAGAGCTGGTCGATCTCCTGCCATTTCGTATCAAGACGCTTGGCGGAAACCGGAAAGGCTGTCCCCAGTTCCTGGGCAAAGAGCGAGACCTTGAACTCCTCGATCATCTCCCGGTATTCCTCCAGACGCTCCAGCAGGGCACGGGAGAGATTCTTGCCTCCGGCCGCCCGGGCATACCGTTCCTCATGAACAGCCACCTGCCGCGCCTTGAGCGCATCCTTGCCCGGCGAGACCCGAGCCCGCTCAAGGCGGATACGAAGGGCCTTGAGATAACGGCACATGGCCGGCAGACCCGGCAGAACAGCCGCTTGCAGAAAATCCGCAGGCACAATTCGCGACACCTGCCGCCGGTAGTCGGCCAGGCGCGCCTCCTCACCCGCTGCCTTGCCGGACGTCCCGGCAACCTTGGCAATGGCGTCCAGGGTTGCCCGGCGTTCCTGCAACACCAGTACGACAGCGGCATGGATCTCCCGGCAAAGAGGAGAAAGCCCTTGCTTTCGCACTGCGGCAATCCTTGCGGCAAACTGCCCGGCGGAAGGAATCAGGCCGCCATGGAGATCGAACACCGTGCAAAGGATACAATTCCACAGATCTTCGTTGATCTGTTCGTGGGTGGCAAGCCCCTCATACAAAGCCCAGTGGGCGCGGGGAATGGCCAGATCCTTGCGCAAGGATTTGATCTGCGGGGCAAACTCATTGCAATACAGGCGAAGCAACGTCTGCCGGGTGCTTTGCCGCGCCTCGGTTTCCTGCATGAAAAGACGCTGTCCCGCTCCTTCCTGTTCATCAAAACAGAGGCCGGGATAGACATAGCCCTGCAAAGCCCCACCGACGCCGGACACCGGCAGGGAACCAGGCGTTTCACCGAGCCGGGCGGGAGTGATATTCTTGTGCTCCCACTGCGCCTTCAGCGCGGCCATTTGCGTATGAGTGAAGACCTCGGCCTGCCCTGCGGACCCGGATGGCAAGGCGCTGAAATCCCTGGTCACGCTGACCACCTCCCCCTGCCCGTCCAGCAGACAAAAGCGAAACCGGAGGTGGGGCGGCAGATCGGCCAGGGGCCAGTCCCGGGCAGCGATTCGGAGCTTATAGGAATCTCCGATCACCTGTTCCAGCGCCCGGTACAGGGAACCACGGCCAAAGGGCAGATCCCGGACAATCTCCGCCACGGTTTGGGGGATGGGAACCAGTTGTTTGCGCAGCCCCTTGGGCAGCCCCTTGAGCAGAAAGGTCACCTTTTCGGCAAGCAGACCAGGCACCAGCCACTCAAAAAGCTCAGGCCGCAGATGCGGGACCAAACTGTGGGGAATCCCGGCTGTGACCCCATCGTCTTCCTCGCCGGGGGCAAAGCGGTATGACAAAGCCAGCTCACACTCGCCCGCGGCCAGGGTGAGGGGAAACTGCTCCAGGGCCGCAGCCTCGGGCAGCTCGCGCCGGATATCGTCGGCGGTCATGGTAAGCCGCGCCTGGGCGCCTGGGGTTTTCAGCCACTGGTTCAGGCTTCGCTGGTCGCGCACCTCCGGGCCAAGACGTTTCTCGTAGAAGTCAAAAAGGGCCTGGTCATCCACCATGATGGTGCGCAAGCGCAGCCGGTCTTCCATCTCCTGAAGCTGGGCGACCAACGCGGTGTTGGCGGCAAGGAACGGATACTCCCCCTTCAGCTCCCCCTCGACCAGGGCGGACTGGATAAAGATCTGCCGCGCCTCCTCCGGCTTGATCAGGCCGTAGTTGACCTTGCGTCTCGGCACGATAACCAACCCGAAGAGGCTGATCTTGGCATAAGCGGCCACCTGGCCCCGGCCCTTTTCCCAGTGGGGTTCGGAATACGATGACCGGCACAATTCCCCGGCCAGGGGCTCGATCCACTCGGGGTTGATCTCGGCCACGGTCCGGGCGTAGAGGCGCGAGGTCTCCACCATCTCCGCGGCCATGAGCCAATCCCCGGTCTTGCCGTATTGGCTGGAGCCGGGAAAGATCATGACCTCCCTGCCTCCCCCGGTCTGATAGAGATTCTTCTCTTTTTTCACCGCGATATTCCTGAGGTTGCCGCTCAGGATCGCCCGGTGGATGGCCTCGGGCGAAGCGGGCTGGGTGTTCATCACAAAGCCGGGCTCCTCACCAAGCACCTGGGTGATCTGCTCGTGGATATCGCGCCATTCCCGCATCCGCAGGAAGGAGAGATAGTGGCTCACGCAAAACTTGCGCATCCTGGAAAGGCTGTGCAGTTTGTCAAAGGTAGCGTGGTACCCGTCCCACAGGGCGAGGAAGAAAAGAAAATCCGAAGGGACTTTGCTGAAGCGGGCATGGGCCGCATCCGCTGCCGCCTCCTTGTCCACCGGCCTCACCCGCGGATCCTGGATGCTCAACCCCGCGGCAATGATGGTCACTTCCCGCAGGGCGTTGTGGTCCCGGGCCTCGATGATCATCCGGGAGATCCTCGGGTCCAGGGGCAGCCGGGCCATGAGCCTGCCGTGCGCGGTGAGCCGATGGTGGCGATCCAGGGCGCCAAGCTCGGTGAGCAGTCCATAGCCGTCCTGGATGGCCCGGCCCGAAGGCGGATCGAGAAAGGGGAACTTGGCCGGTTCGCCCAGCCGGAGGCTGATCATCCGCAGGATGACCTCGGCCAGGTTGGTGCGCAGGATCTCGGGCGGGGTGTATTCGGGCCGGTTGCAATAGTCCTCCTCACCATAGAGCCGGACGCAGATCCCCGGCCCCACCCTGCCGCAGCGCCCCTTGCGCTGGTCGCAGCTCGCCCGGGAAATCGGGACAATGGGCAGCTTGCTGGTCCTGGCCCGGACATTGTAGCT
>JAJZPC010000070.1 GCA_021811385.1 Deltaproteobacteria bacterium
GTAGTGGGTGGTGTCCATGTTGGAAACCCAGTCGCGGAACGCCTCGTTGATGGCGTCCTTGAGGGTGCGGCTGCCGGTGGTCACCGGCACCACGGTGGCGCCGAGCTTCTCCATCCAGAAGACATTGGGCCGCTGGCGGTGGACATCTTCCTCGCCCATGTAAATAGTGCAGGCAAAGCCGAACTTGGCGGCCATGGTGGCGCAGGCCACCCCGTGCTGGCCCGCGCCGGTTTCCGCGATCACCCGGGTCTTGCCCATGCGCTTGACCAGCAACCCCTGGCCCATGACGTTGTTGGCCTTGTGCGCCCCGGTGTGGTTGAGATCCTCGCGCTTGATGAAGATTTGCGCCCCGCCGAAGTGGCGGCTGAGGTTTTCGGCATGGGTGAGGGGAGTGGGTCGGCAGGAGTAAGAGCCCATGAGATCGACGTATTCCCGCCAGAAGGCAGGGTCCGCCTTGGCCTTGGTGTAGACCTCCCGCAGCTCCCGGAAGGTTTCGTACAGCACTTCCGGGATAAAGGCGCCGCCCCATTGTCCAAAATATCCGGGTTTGTTCATGCTCAATATCCTTATCGCCTAACCTGTTGATACTTTTGTTGTCTTCCAAAGTCGATACGATACTCCATCTTCAGCTGGTTAGACAAGGAGAGAAGAGGGGGGGCGCCTAAAAAACCGGGTGCGGGTTCGGGGCGTTCTCCCTTCTTGGATTTCTTCACCTTTTCCGCTTGACACGGATTTTTTTTCCATGTAGACGATAGGAACGTGTTTTGCCGGAAATTCAGCAAATACACAGCGTTTCAGCCGGTTTCAAGGCCTCTTTCGGCAGACGCTTCGCCCCCTCTGTGTGCGGCAACCTTACCCCTGTTTGCTGTGATGGAGTACCCCAACCCTCACCACGGGAGAAAACGGGTTATGCAAGATTTTATCCTGACTGCGGAAATTCTGGAAAAAGCCAGGAATGCCATAGAAGGTTCGCTCATCCAGGCGGGCGTTCGCACCGCCCTGCTCATTGACGGAGCAGGCAACATCCTGTCCAACTGCGGGCATGATTCCGACGAGATCGACGCCATTTCCCTGGCCGCCCTGGCCGCGGCCAACCTGGGCGCAACCTCCCAGATCGCCAAGCTGATCGGCGAGGAGGATTTTTCCCTGCTCTTTCACAAAGGGAAAAACGGGAATATCCATTTCGGCCGGATCGGCGACGAGCTTATCCTCATCACCATTTTCGGGGAAGATGTCTCCCTCGGTCTGGTGCGCTGCCGGGTGACCGACCTGTCCGAGACCCTCCTGCAAATTTTTGAAGGATGACCGATGGCGCTCATTGATCTCAGCAAAAAGGAAATTCACTGCAAGATCGTCTATTACGGGCCGGGCCGTTGCGGGAAGACAACCAATCTGCTCACGGTGCACAGCTCCATGGCGGATAATGCCCGGGGCAAGATGCTGACCATCGAAACCAAGGGCGACCGGACCCTGTTTTTCGATCTTCTTCCCCTGAACCTGGGGACGATCCGGGGATTCAATATCCGGATCCAGCTCTATACCGTGCCGGGCCAGGTCATGTATGCCGCCACCCGTAAGCTGGTTCTCAAGGGGGCCGACGGCCTGGTTTTCGTGGCCGATCCGCTTCAGGTGCGCAGGGAAAGAAACGTCGAAAGTCTGGAAGATCTGCGGACGAACCTGCTGGAGTACGGACTCAAGCTGGAAGAAATGCCCCTGGTCATCCAGTACAATAAACGCGATCTTGTTGATACCCCGATTCCCACCCTCACCGTGGAAGAGCTTGACGCTGATCTGAACAGCGCCTACAAGGTGAAAACCTTTGAAGCCTCGGCGGTTACGGGAATGGGGGTTTTTGAAACCTTGCGGGAAATCAGTAAACAGACTGTGCGTTATGTCACCAATAAGCATCTGCTGCATGAGACGAAATAAGCCTCCCCTGATGGTATGCGGTTGGCGCTTGCTCAAGGAGAATGGAGTTTATGACTGACAAGGCCCCCGGGCGGGATTTCCACGCCGAGATAGACGA
The DNA here is from genome assembly GCA_021811385.1 of Deltaproteobacteria bacterium. Classification (GTDB taxonomy): domain Bacteria; phylum Desulfobacterota; class Desulfobulbia; order Desulfobulbales; family Desulfurivibrionaceae; genus Thiovibrio. The sequence continues at coordinate 2,027 of JAJZPC010000070.1, forward strand.
CGCCATTGACAACCTCTTTGCCCCGCATGCCGGAGCAGGGCAGGCAACCCCAGCGCCGGCGGCCGCCGAGAACGTGGCGCCCCAGACCCCGGCCGAACCGGCCCCGGTAAAAACCGCGACCGCGCCGGCCGTCCTGCCCGGGGCCGACGGGCCGGACGCCTTCAGCCCCTTCGAGGAAGCCCTTCTTTCCCTGGACTGGGAGATATCCGCGAGCAACATAGAAAAAGCCCGGGGAGCCCTCAAGGAAATTCAGGGCGTTTTCGAGGTGGACAAGGCTGTCGCCTTGACGGAAGTTTTCGCGCTCATGGACAGGTTGCTCGAGGCCATGGCCATAGCCCCGCAGAGCGTTTCCACCTCCGCGCCGAAGACCTTGCAGGAAGGTCTGCAAACCCTGCGGGTTGCGGCGGGCGCCGAGGATCTCTCTCTCATCGAGAAAACGTTGATTGACCCAACCCTCTCCGAGTTGCGTTCCGCCGTGCCGAACATCCCCAAGGATTACAGCAAGCTCGGCCAGGCGGCTGCGACAAGGAAACAGGACACCTTCGGGGCCGAGCTGAAGACCGCGGCTGCTGTCCAGGCCGCTCCCTCTCCCGCCGTTACTCCGGTTCAGTCCGGCGGGGCGGAGGAGGATCTGCTGCCGGAACTTCCTGTGGCCTCCGGCAGATCCGCAGTGCTGATCGACGCGGTGAACGCCCATCTCACCGTGCTGGGCAAGTGCATTACCAAACGGATTATCCCGGTTGAAAATCTTTTTGCCAAAACACCCGGCTATGAAAAGCTGCATGCCATCCACACCGAGTTGCGGGAGCGCTTGGAAAGGCAAAGGCAGAACCTGCTCAAGGCTTTGGGCGGGGATTATCAGGCCGATGCCCCTGCTCCGGTCGAGGCCGTTTCCGGGCCGTCGGCAAAAACAGCACCGGCCTGTCCCTGGCAGAGTGTGGCGTTAGCCGACTGGGGCGGGAAAACGGTTGCTTTTCTTCCGGAACAGATTGCCTATAACGATAAACCGGCGGCCAAGGTCAGCAAATGCGGGCCGTTTCTGTCCGTAAAAGATTTGAAACGCGGGTTTTTCGGCAAGGTCGGCTTTGTGGTGCAGGGGGAGCTTGGCCTACACAAGGAAGCCATCCTGAAAAACCTGACCATTCCGGTGGCTAAATCCTCGGAAGAACCCACGGCGGAAAGCCGTCTGCTTGTCCTGTTTAAAGAGAACAGCGGGTTGGCCTTCTGGCTTGACGCGCCGACGGAACAGCTCGACATTTCCTCCGGTTGCCGTTGGGAGCCTCTGGCTGATCCCGGCACCCTTGTCGCCGGCAATCTCACGGTCAGGGGAAAATCCGTACCGGTCATAACCATGCGGAGCGTGTAACCGGTCGGCATGAGTATGACAACCACCGTGGCCTCCAGGGAAGTCATTGAGGCAAAACTTGTCGAAGCCGATTTGTACGCCGGGCAAGGTCTCGTGGATGAGGCCCTGGCCCTGTGCGAATCGTTGTTGGCCCAAATCGACGACAGCGAGCCGATTCTCCGCGATCTGGTCGAGGAAAGATTGGTAGCCCTGCAGACTGAGCAGGGCACCGCGGTTTCCGTTGCCGCATCTCCCGCCGACACAGTCCTTTCCGAAGACACCCGCTTCGAGAACTGTCTGGGGTTGATGGTGGCCGGTTTTTACAGCGAGGCGGCGGAGGATTTGCGGCTGTTGCTCCCCACTGGATACCGGCCTGCCGCACTCCTGGCCAAGCTCGGCGAATGCTGCCTCCAGCTCGATAACCCCTTCGAAGCCATTGAACATTTTGAGGCCGCCGTCAAGCAAAGCGGGCTTGGCCGGAAGGTCGAGCGTCTCCAGCTTCTCGACCAGTTGGCTCTTACCTATGAAAGCACCGGCTCCGTTTCTTCCACCATCAAAACCCTGGAGGAAATGGTCGGTCTTGATCCGGGCTATCGCAACGCAAAGCAGCGTCTCGCCATTCTCTCCAAGAGAGCGACCAAATATGGCCAATTCTACGGGCTGATCCGCAACAACCTGCTGACCCCGGACCAATTCGATGCCTCCCGGGTCAAGGCCAAACAGCACAGTAAAACCCTGGACAGCGTTCTGCTCGGTGATTTCGGCATTGACAAGAAACAGCTTGGGGCATCCTTGAGCGAGTATTACCGGTGCCCGTTTGTCGAGTTCGTCGACGCGGAGGCCCCGGAGCCACCCGCCTGTATTCAGGGGGCCAAGGAGAGCTACTTCCGGGGGAATGTCTTTATCCCCATCGGGCAGGAGGGCGGGCGTGTCGTTGTGCTGACCGACAACCCCAACGATCTCGGCAAGCAGGACAATATCCGCTCCGTACTCAAGGGGGCGGATTTCCAGTTTGCCGTGGGCCTCAAGGATGACATCAACAGATTCATCGATTTCTTTTACGGGAAATACTCCCTGGATCAGGGGGGGCAGGATGTTTTCGAAGATCTTGAGATTGTCGAGGAATCCGACGGGCGCCAGGATGACGATGAGGAGGTCGGCGGCGCCGCCGATGGGGTTGTGGTGCAGATGGCAAACAAGATCATCGAGGATGCGGTGGCCCGCAACGCCTCCGATATCCACATCGAATCGCTGCCCGGCAAAAAGGGAACCTCGGTTCGGTTTCGCGTTGACGGCATCTGTTCCCATTATAAAAACATCCCCTTTACCTACAAGCGGCCCTTGATCTCCCGGCTGAAGATTCTGGCCAAGCTCGATATCTCCGAGAGGCGGCTGCCCCAGGACGGCAAGATCAAGTTCAAGACCCGGCGCGGCAAGATCGAGCTGCGGGTTGCCTCTCTTCCCACCCACGGGGGCAACGAGGATATGGTGTTGCGTATTCTCGCCGCCGGCTCTGCCCTGCCCCTTGAGAAGATGGGGCTGTCCGAAGGAAATCTTGTTGAGTTGCGCCGTCTCCTCGATCTGCCCTACGGGTTGGTTCTGGTGGTCGGTCCCACCGGCTCCGGCAAGACGACCACCCTGCACAGCGCGCTCAATTACGTCAACCGGCCGGAAAAGAAGATCTGGACCGTTGAGGATCCGGTGGAAATCGTCCAGGACGGGTTGCGGCAGGTGCAGGTGGAAAACAAGATCGGTCTTGATTTTGCCAAGATCCTGAAGGCCTTTTTGCGGGCCGACCCCGATATTATCATGGTCGGCGAAACCCGGGATCAGGAAACCGCTGAAACCGTTATCGAGGCGGCGCTTACCGGGCATCTGGTTTTTTCGACGCTCCATACCAACTCCGCCCCGGAAACCGTTACCCGACTTTTGGGCATGGGGATCGACCCGTTTAATTTCTCCGATTCGCTGCTCGGCATTCTGGCCCAGCGTCTGGTGCGAAGGCTGTGCCCCCATTGCCGGGAGTCATACACCCCGGATGCGGCGGAAAAAGAGCTGATCCTCGCGGAATATGGGGAGCATCCCACAAGTCCGCTGACCATGGCGGAGCTGGACCGGGCAGCCTTGTACAAGCCGAAAGGGTGCGACAAATGCAAAAAAAGCGGTTATCTGGGACGGCTCGCCATCCATGAACTGCTCACGGTTAATGATACGCTGAAGCTGCTCATTGTTAAAAACAGCCCCATCGTCGAGATCCGGGACGAGGCGATGCGGGTGGGCATGCTCACCCTCAAACAGGACGGCATCCGCAAGGTGATGGCGGGACAGACCGATCTTTTGCAGGTGCGGGCGGCCTGTATCAAGTAAAGGGCTGAAACACTAACCCATGGAACAGGGGCGGTTTGTATGAAAAAAGTGCTGGTTGTTGACGACGACCATGGTTTTTTGCTGAGTTTGCAGGACATGTGCCGGGAGCGGGTCGATTCCTTCGAGGTCGTTACCGCGGGCAACGGCAAGGAGGCGTTGGCTGTTCTTGCCGCGCAGCCGATAGATCTGGTGGTCACGGACCTGAAGATGCCGGAAATGGACGGCTTCGAGCTGGTCAGCCGGATGAGCAGGCTGAAGAATTCGGTGCCGATCATCGCCATGACCGCTTTCGGCACCCCGGAAATGGAAGACCGGCTTATGGACCTGGGCGCCTTTCAATACATTGAAAAGCCTGTCGATTTCGAGCTGTTGCTGCAAAAAATCAAGGATGGCCTGGCTGCGGGCGCCAAGGGGCAGGTATCCGGCGTATCGTTGTCCTCGTTTTTGCAGCTCCTTGAGCTTGACCGGAAAACCTGCACCATCATGGCGCGGGCAGGGAAACGCGTCGGCCTGCTGTTTTTCAAGAACGGCAGTCTGATCAACGCCTATGCCGAGCCCCTTGCCGGCCTTGACGCCGCCTTTGAGATCATCAGCTGGGATCAGGCCGAAATCGAGATTCACAATTTCTGCCGGAACCGCAAGCAGACCATCGACGCCCCCCTGGGCTTCATTCTCATCGAAGGGGCGCGGTTGAGCGATGAGCGGGGCGATCAGCCGGTTGGAGATGCAGGCGTGTCGGCGGAAGAAGATGACGATGAATTTGCGCAACTGGACGATCTGGATTTCGCCACGGCGCCCGCGCCGCCGTCCACTGCAGCCATGGCGCAGGCTCTGGCCCAGGGCGGCAAAAGAGATCTTGAGGAGACGCTCAACGAAGCCCCTGGGGTCAACCGGATGGTTCTCGTCGCCAAGGATGGAACCGTCAGGCAGCAACGGAACATCGACAGCAAGGAGTTCAAGCCCTTTGTCACTTATGTTGCCGTGGCAGCGGATAAAATCCGGGGCATTCTCGGGTATGGTGAGCTGCCTTCCCACATCATCCTCACCCAGGAAAAAGGCGAGCAATTGCTGATCATTCCAGGGCCGGAGCTGTCGGTGGGGATAGAGGTGCAGCCGGGGATTTCACCGATCAAGATTGTCGCGGCCATTGGCCAGGCCCTTGCCGAGGCCCAGCAGCTCGGGCAGCGGGCTTAATGAGGAGCGTGCAGCATGGATGAACTGTTACAGGAAATAAAAATGCTCCCCGGCGTTGTGGGGGTTTTTGTCTCGGTCGATAAACCTGATATTATCTTTTCCTATGTGCCGGACGGGTATGAGCATGAGACGCTCAAGCTGGTGGGGGGCTCGCTGCAGCGGATCATCAAGATGAACGCCTCCTGCCGGCTCAGCGTCAATTCCGTGGAGATGCGGTTTCCCGAGACAATGGTTCTGGTGAAACATATCTGTGACGGCGCCTTGCTGGTGATGCTCTGCGAGACGGAGGCGAATTTTTCGCTGATCAATATGACCAGTAACATGCTTCTGGGCGAACTCGCCCTGGGAGTGGACAAGGTCCGTGCCGATCCGGAGGCGGCCCAGCGGGCAATTTCAGCCAAAAAGGCCGGGAGCATGGATTTTGCCCAGGCGCAGAACGAAGAGCCGTTGCAAAGCGCCATTCCTGTTTTTCAGGATGCGCTGGCCAGGGCCATCGGTCCCATTGCGGCGATGCTGGTCAAGGAGATCGTCGGCAAATGGCTGCAGGGAGGGGCTTGCAGCCAGGAACGCTTCCCGGATCTGGTGGACCTCTTCTGCCAGGAGATCGGAGACGCGCCTCTTGAAAAGGAATTCCGGGCGGACACGGCCAGGCTCCTTCCCCGCTGAGTTGTCCAAACAAAAAGGCCTTGCTCTTTGGGAAGAGAGCAAGGCCTTCTCTGTTTTTCCGTAACGACCACGTCTATTTCAAGCGCTTGAACTCAACCCGGTTGTTGATCTTTCTGTTTTGTTCCGTGGAGTTGGGGACAATGGGGTGGGTGTGGCCGTATGCCGCCACCTGCAGCTTTTTCGGGTCGATATTGCAATTTTTGATCAGATAGTTGCGCACCGCCTCGGCCCGCTTTTTGGAAAGGGCCAGATTGGCCTTGGCATCCCCGGAGTCGTCCGTATTGCCGGCCACCTCGAATATCGCCCCTTTCAGCTCCTTGCTCGTAAAGGCGCGCGCTCCCACGATGCTGAGCTGGTCGCCGCCCTCTTCCGGAAGTTCCGTCGACTTGTCGGGGAAGAGGACCAACAGCCTGAGGATCGTGGCCTCGATGGGGCTGATCTCCCGGTCCTTGGATTTTTCCTCGAAAAGAACGGTGACCGCCTCCTCGGAACTCACCGATTCTCCCCGCTGTGCCTTCAGCTTGATCCGCGCCGATTCCAGGGATTTTGCCGCCCGTTTGTTGCCGGGATCGAGGCCCAATCCTTTTTCGTAAGCATTTACGGCATCTTGCGCCTTGTTCGTCACCATGTAGATATCGCCCAGGCCGAAGAATGCCTTGGCATGCTTCGGGTCAAGGGTCGACGCGCTGACGTAGTAGCGCAGGGCTTCATTGTAATCGCGCAACCGCTCAAGACTGTACCCCTGCATGAAGTTGATCTCCGGGTCTTTCGGGCATTGCTTGATGGCGTTCACCAGCAGGTCGCGCCTGGCAATGAGATCCCGCTCCCGGCCGACCTCCTCGGCAATCTTTTTGCAATCCGCCGCCGAGGCCGGGAGAGGCGACAGGACAGGGAACGACAGGGTGCTGAACAGCGCGAGGCCCAAAATCGCCGCATGCCGGGCCACGGGCCTGGGTTGTTTGTTGGTGCCTAATATGGACATATGCTCACCGTTTGAGGATGCGGACCATGCTCATGCGCAGCCGCTCGATGGCGCTGGCCAGGGCGCCGATCTCGTCATTCTGTTTGATGCCGACGCTTTCTTCCAGATTCTTGCCAAGGCTGATCTCTTCGGCCTTGATGCTCAGCCGGACAATGGGGTTTACCACGAAGCGGTCCATGAACAGCCAGATGCCGATAAGCGCCACCAGCAGGCAGCCGGCCCCGATGAGATAGAGGGTGATGGCCCCCTTTCGGGCGTTGGCCAGGGCTTCTTCCACGGAGACGTAAACCACGTAGGCGGCCACGGTATCGCCGGCTTTCCAGTTGTAGCCATTGGCCGAGCCGTAGATCTCAACCTGATCCTTGGGCGCGTCGTTCACATCGCCATGGCAACGCAGGCAATCCTTGTCATCGACCTTGATGGGTTTTGACAGGTAAAAGAAGGTCTCGCCGTTGCGCTGCATGGTGCCTTCGTGCGCCTTGAGTTTCGGCTGGGCGGCAAACATGGCGATCAGTTTGGTCTCCCATTCGTCCGCCTTGTTCGGGGCGTAGAGGGGATCAAGGGTCGCCTGCTTGAAGTCATAGCCGGTCAGGTTCTTCTTGAAGATGTCAAAGGTGCCGCGGGTGAGCACAAAGCCGGACATCAGCTCGGGGTAGAACCGGTCCTTTTCAAAGACCTCCATGATCAGGGGGCGCTGTTTTTCCTTGTAGAAATCCCGGTTGGCCAGGATGTAATTGAAGATCAGCTCCCCCTTGCTTTTCGCCTCCAGCATGGCGTTGCGCTTGCTGAACAGGTAGCTGGCCGTGCCGATGCCCACGGTTGCGATACCGAAAATAATTGCCATGATGATCATGAAGCGTGACCGAATCCCCATCTATTTCTCCTTGGAATTGGAATCGTTTTGCAGGGGCAGGCCCGGAAAAGGGAGCACTGCCCCGACTACCGATGGATTATACCCTAACCGTTGCGCCCTGATCAACAGGCGAAAGCGGAAGGCGGCAGGTTTTCGCGGGATCTTCCGGTTAAGGAATCTCCTCGCTGTGTCTTTGTCGTGCTCTTGGGCAAGGTCAGGTGAAAGGTTGTGCCGTTGCCCTTTTCGCTGACCAGCTCGATCCCGCAGTGCATCTGGGTCAGCATCTTTTTGGAGATCACCAGCCCCAGCCCGGTGCCGTGGGCTTTGGTGGTGAAAAACGGCTTGAAGGCATCGCGCGCCAGCTCTTCCGACATGCCGCAGCCATTATCGGTGATGGAAAGGAGGATGACATTGCCGCGGCTCTGGCTGCGGACCTGCAACAGGGGATTGGGCGTTTCCGTCATGGCGTCGACGGCGTTGGCCATCAGATTCATGGTGACATGCTGCAGGGCTCGGGGGTCGACCATGACCCGCTTTGCGTCCGGGGCGATGTCTATCCTGAATTCCACTTTTTTGGCCTGGATTTCCGCCCCCAGCAGCTGCATGAGGTTGTCGAAAAACATCGCCAGATCGATATCGCTGGTCCTGGGCGTCTCGAACATGCTGAAGTTCTTGAGCGATTTGAGCAGCGTCTCCATTTTGCTGACTTCCCCGGAGATCCGGTTGAAATAGACATCTATTTCCTCGGGGGAATATTTGTTGATGTTGTTTTGCAGAACGGTCAAGGCCATCTTGATGGAATTGAGGGGGTTGCCGATCTCGTGGCGGATGCCGGAAAAGAGGCAGCCGATGTTGTTCATCGTTTCCGTGGCCTCGTCGATGGCGGCAAGGCGGTGCCGGTCGGTGATGTCCTGGATGAAGATCGAGATGTGGCGTTGATCTCCGGGAATCCGGTACACGGTATAGCCAAGCACCCGGTGTTCGTAATGGATGATGGTTTGTCGGCTTCTGGTGCGGCCCGGCTGCTGCAGGGGGTCGAGATCGTTGCAGAGCAGGGCGGAGAGTCCTTCGTAATCTTGGGCGGCCTTGAGCGGTTCAAGGATTTTCACGGCGTGGGCGTTTTTGAAAAAAAGCTTTTTCTCCACGGTGTCGAGAATGATGAGCCCGGTATCGATATCCCGCAACACATCGGTAAAAATGCAGGCGGCATTGCAGAGGGGTTCCTTCGGCAGGGAGGGCGCACTGTTTCGGCTGGGCAGCAGTTTGTGGAACATGGCTTTTAGCAAGGAAAACACACCACGAGGCAGAAGGAAACAATCCGAGGATTTTTCCCATGGTAGCAGATTTCGAGGCAAAGGCAAGCGCGGCCGAGAATTTTTCGTTTTTTATTGTGGAGGATGGGGCTGGTTCCCGGTTATATTGCCCTGCGGCAACCTTGCCGCTCTTTCCGTATGATCCATCGGAGGTTTTGATATGACCGTACGTTCCTGCGTCCACCCTTCCGGGCAGTTTGTTTATGGTGTGCATGCGCCTTCGTACCACGTTGCCAATCTGCGGGAAAACGATTGGGTCGAGCCGCTTGGCGCATTTCCGGACAACAGTCCCTGTTTGAATCAGGGGAATTTCCCCGAAGGCGATCTCCAGGTTGACCAGGCGGAAATGATCTACGAGGTCGCCAACCCTTTGCCCTTTCGGGGGGTTACCTACATCAGCAGCGCTTGGGCTGCTCCCAGGGCGGCCAATCCATCCTCCATCAAGTTGCCGCCTCCTCTGGAGGTGTCCATGGCCCAGGCGTTGAAGGAACTTCTGCCCGCCGGTGGCGGAGACCCGGATTTGCCGAAAAGCTTCGCCGCGCTTCCGGAACCGGTATTGCTGGCCCTGGCCGCCACTTCCACCGATCCCGAGGATCTGGTGGTCTTGGCCGCCATGAGTTGTGAGTTTCTCCGAGACCGGTCAGGGCAGCCGATCGGCCTTTGCTATGCAGGGGAAGGAAATGGTCAGGCGCGGGCCCGGATTCTCCGGCATGATCTGTTCGAGGTGGTGGTCAACAATCGCCATCTGCCCGAGGTGTATCGGAAGGTCATGGTTTTACGGCCCGGGGTGCAGGGGGGCAGTGAAATCGTGGGCGAGTATCGCGAAGCCGCCAAGGGGTGCCATGTTTTTGAATATCTGCGGAGCAACAGCTATATCCCCTGGGGGCATTACGCGGCGAACATGGCGGATGATGCTGTTCGCTACAATACAACGGATCTTGCCTGCGCCGACATGCAGGGGATGCGGCATCTCTATTACCAGCGCACCTTCCTCCGGCTTGGCGATCAGCTGGGCCTGCCCCTGCCCCCCAGGCGGAAGACCATGACCGGGACCGCGCTCGAAGAGCTGCGGCTGGCGATTCTCCAGGCCCTGCGGCAAAAGAACGCGCCTCCCTTGCCCTTCACCGCCACCCTTTGGGGTTGGAACTACGGCTTTGATTTCGCACCCAGCGGCTACCGGCTCCATGCCTCGCATCAGCAGATCCACCAGCAGTTCGCCCTGTTGCCGCGGACGGTTGCCGCTTGGCATCATGGCGCCAAACCGGCGGACGAGCCGGTTTCAAGTTACGCCTGCGGGGATCTCGTGGCTGAGTTTTGCGGGCGGTACAAGGAAGAGACGGGGTGCGACTTTTTCAGCGCCTATCTCAAGGCTATCCGCGACAACAAGCGGATGGACGGAAGGGAAAACGACAACACGAGCCTGGTTGTCCATGAGGACGATCGCGTCATGCTCTTCGTGCCCAAGGCGCAAACCTCCCAGTGGGAATTGCAGATCATGGTTCTGGGAGAGGTGGGCAATATTCTGGAGGCGGACGCAGCCACCCGCGCCTCGTTGGACCGCGCCCTGCTCATCGCCCAGAAGATTCTTGCCCGTCTTGGCGCCCGGCTGGTGAGCAGTATCGAATATTCCAGCCGGATAACGGCCCAGCCCACCGGACAGCGGCTGCTCTATGCGCTGCTGCCCAAGCTCCCCTATTCCATGGGCGCCTTCAGCGAGGCCCAGCAGCGCTGGGTCAATGGCCATTTTCCCGAGGATTTTGCCGCCGCCTGCCGGGCCCATCTGCCCATGGTGCTGGATGGGCTTGAAAGGGAAGGGGGCAGCGAAGCCTGATCCCTGGAGCGTGGTTTTTCAAGGGATTTTGCACGGGAATAAGGGTGTTCCTTACCCTTATTTTTTGTGGACATAAAATGTTGCTCTTGAAAATCCGGTATGGTAATTTGTAAAGTTGAGTGTCTTGGGCGGGGTGCTGCCCTGGTGTCGTTTTTCGCGTTTTCTTGCGGTGTTGCGTTGGTTATGCCGGAAAAAGATATTCCATTTATACGGGCCGAGTCATGCGTGGGGCCTGAAAATTGTCTTAATAATGAGGTGAGCCGTTGAAGAAGAAGATCTTGATAGCCAACCGAGGTGAAATTGCCCTGCGGATCATTCGGGCGGTGCAAGAGCTTGGGCATGTTGCCGTGGCTATCTATGAAACGCCGGACAAGGATGCCCTGCATATCCGCACGGCGGATGAGGCCATCTGGCTTGGGGACGGGCCCCGCTGCGATTACCTGAACATCGACAAGGTCATCGGGGTCGCCAAGAAAGTGGGGGCCGACGCCATCCATCCCGGATACGGATTTTTGGCGGAAAACCCCGATTTTGCCAAGGCGTGCGAGCACAGTGGCATTATTTTCATCGGTCCTCCCTCCGATGTTATCCAGTCGCTGGGCGACAAGGTTACGGCCCGGCGGATCATGAAGGAAGCCGGGATCCCCATGGTGCCCGGCACCGACAACCTGTCCGCCGGTGATGCCGGCCTCAGGGAAGCCATTGATTTTGCCGACAAATACGGCTATCCGGTGATGCTGAAAGCCACCGCCGGCGGCGGCGGGCGCGGCAT
>JAJZPC010000071.1 GCA_021811385.1 Deltaproteobacteria bacterium
GCTCGGCACCATGATGCACAGCTTCGTCTCCATGGCGGTGATCGGCGTGCTCTGGGTGGTCTGCGGCTACAGCCTCACCTTCGGCAAGGGAATCCTGGGCGGCTTTATCGGCTGGAACCCGGATTACTTCCTGCTCAAGGGCATCGACGAGACCATCACCAACGGCGTGCCCGAGTATGTGCTGGCCATGTTCCAGGGCAAGTTCGCCATCATCACTCCGGCCCTGATCAGCGGCGCCATTGCCGAACGGGTCTATTTTCGGGGCTACATCCTCTTCATCGTCCTCTGGTTTCTGTTTGTCTACAGCCCGCTGTGCCACTGGATCTGGGCCCCGGACGGCTGGCTGTTCAACGCCGGCGCGGGTGGGGTCATCGATCTGGCCGGCGGCCTGGTGATCCACGTTTCCGCGGGCATCAGCGCCCTGATCGCCGCCCTGTACCTCGGCCCGCGCCGGGGGTATCCCAAAACCGCCATGCATCCGAACAATCTGGTCATGACCATGATGGGCGCGGGACTTCTCTGGGTCGGCTGGTACGGCTTCAATGCCGGCTCCACCGTGCAGAGCGGCCTGGAAACCGCCCGCGCCCTCACCATGACCCAAGTCTCGGCGGCAAGCGGAGCGCTGACCTGGCTGATCATCGAGGCCATCGCCTTCCGCAAGGCAACCTCCCTGGGTTTTGTTTCCGGGATCCTCGCCGGGCTGGTGGTGATCACCCCTGCCGCAGGGGTGGTCCAACCCATCGGCGCTCTCACCCTCGGCGCAGCCTCTTCGCTGGTCTGCTACTTCGCTCTGCTCCTCAAGATACGGCTCGGCTACGACGACTCCCTGGACTGCTTCGGCATCCACGGGGTGGGCAGCGGCCTCGGTGTCTTGCTGCTCTCCTTTTTCATCCGCGATTCCTGGATGGCCAAGGCCTCTGCCACCGCCGGACGGGCCTGGACCGCCATTGACCAGTTGCAGGTCCAACTTCTCGGCATGGGAGTGACCATCGCCCTGGCTGCTGCCGCCACCATCCTGATCTGCATGATTGTTGAAAAAACCGTGGGCTTCAGGATCGATCCGCAGGGCGAACTCGAAGGGCTGGACATGTCCCTCCACGGCGAATCCGGTTACGGGATGGCGGAACGCTGAGCAGCATCTCGTTACATTATATATAAAAAAGCCGGGCTTCCGATGGGTGCCCGGCTTTTTTTATTCAGGACAACTCCAGCCCCCTGATGATACAATGCCCCAGACATCGGTCCAATCCATCTCTTTCCCAAGGGCACCTTCTCCATGCTGTCGACACAAACACCTTCTTCCCGCACCCTGAAAATTCGCAACGCCTCCTTGGCCATGGCCATCTCCCTGCTCCTCTTCGCTCTCTGCCTTGCGCCGCGCCCTGCCACAGCCGGGCTGACCATCCGGCAGGGCTATTTCTGGGACACCGAACGCCAAGAGGTCTTCATTCCCCACGGCTTCGCCTATCAGGTATGGAACCCGCCGGTTTTCGCCACCCAGACCCTGGCGGAGGTGGATTACGACCTGGAGGGTATACAGCAGGCCCATGCCAACTCGCTGCGGGTGGAACTGGTTTGGGAAAGCGTGGAACCGCAAGAAGGCGTGTTCCGTTGGGACCAGGCCGATCATCTGGTCGGGAAGGCCGAGCAGCTCGGGCTCAAGCTCTTCATCCTCATCGGCTACCAGTACCCGCCCTCCTGGTTCGTTGCCCATTACCCCCAGGCCATGGCCCGCACCGTAAAGGGCCCCAGCCCCCTGTTAAACTACAGCCACCCCCAGGCCCAAGAGGCCTTTGCCCGCTTCATCGCTGCGGTTTGCGACCGCTACAAGGCAAGCCCTGCCATCGGCGGCTGGATTCTCGGCAACGAGTTCGCCTTTTATGATCTCTGGGAGAATGGACCGATCAAGAATCAGGTGGGCTACGACGAGCAGGTCAGCCTCCCTGCCTACCGTGCTTTTCTGGCCCAAACCTACGGCGGGAGCATCGAGAGGCTCAACTCCGCCTGGGGCACGAAATTCCGCGACTTTGCCGAGGTACCCATGGCCCGCGCCTACCCGGCGGACCGGGGTGACCATGAGGCCATCCGCAACTCCGGCTATCACGACCTCATCCAGTGGCGCAAACAGGCCATCGGTGATTTCTTGGCCGCGGGCGCCAGGGCGGCGAAGGCCGCCGCCCCGAGCCAATTGATCTCCTATTCCATGGTGGGTGGCATTTTCAACGGATTGGACCCAAATTACACCGGTGAAGACCCGCAAACCATCACCGAACGCTGCAAGGATGCGGGCGCACCCCTGGATTTCATCTCCCTCAATCTCTACGCCTGGGCCCTGGCAGGCCATGAGCTGCGCTCCCTGGATTTCGGCATCGCCAAGTTCCGCGACCTTCTGGACATCCCGGTGCTGATCACCGAGACCGGCCACAGCTCCACGGAAACCCTGTTCCCCGGCGCGGCGGCCCGCCAAACCGAGGCCATTGTCAGTTCCACCTGGGAGGCCATGCTCTCAGGGGCCATGGGCGTGCATCTCTTCCACTGGAGCGACCGCAACAATTTTCTTGCCACTCCGTACCCACGCGAGGCGGGCTTCGGGGTGGTGGACCAGGAACGACGCCCCAAGCCCAAGGTGTACGAGGCAGTGCGCGCCATGTTCCAGCAGATGGACGAGTTGCCCCTGGCACGATTCCTTGTTGGTTCACAGCCGCTGGAGCCGGATATTCTGGTCTACTGGCCCAAGGAGATCGACCTGGGCTGGAACCGGGCCAACGAGGAGACCGCCTCCCTCTGGGGCGGGCTCCGCCGGTTGGGATTCAGGCCGAAACTCATCAACCGCCCCCTTGCCGAGCTGGCCACGACGGAGCCCACGGCCAAGAGCCTGCTCCTGCCGAGAAACTTCCAGATGCGGCCGGACGATCTTTCCGCCCTCGCCAAATTGCTCGACCACCCCTTGCATATCCATGCCAACCTCGATCTGCCCGGCCAGTTCGACGCCAACCACCGGGGCAATCCAGGCTGGGCCATGGCCATGGCCAAGGTCTTCGGGGTGGATGTGAGCCAGGCCAGGCCCGCCTGGGATAGCGGAATACAGCCTGGGGCGGATTGGAGCTCCGGCTACGCTCCCATGCTTCTCGCCCCTGCACCAAACGGCATCCTCTCCCATACCCAACCTCAAGCAATCCGGACCTGGAAATACTGGCACGGGGTACGCCCGGCCTCGGGGGGCGCTCCCCAGGTGTGGAGCGAAAACGAATCCACCCTGCGCCTGGGCGCGGCCCTGGTTACCAAGGAGCATGCTGCCGCGCGCACCGCGCTCAACACCTTTGGGTTGGGCGACTTCATAGCTCCATCCATCCTGCTCGACAGCCCGGGCGAAGCGCCCACCTTTGCCTGGGACACCAGAACCACCTGGCTGACTGCGATCTACAAGAATTTCTTCGCGATGCAGCCCCGGATCGAACTGACGGGCCCTGGGGCAGCATATGTCCTCGCCGACCTCCGCCAAACCACGGACGGCTGGTTGCTGGGCCTGATGAACGAACGCACGGAACCGGCCCTGGTGGGCGTACGGGCGGAGTGGCTTCTTCGCGACGGAGCAATGGTGAGGGAGCTGCTTTCCGGCGACGCCGAAGTCGGACAGAGACTGAACAGACTGATTCTGAATGGGGATGGCTATCGGCTGTTCCATATCACCCCTGCACAGCAGAGTCAGAAGGAAACACAACCGCCGCCGGAAGAGGGGGCAGCTCAGGACAGCCGGGATTTATAATCCTCGTAGCCGAATGTTCGCACCACCTTGCTCTCGCCGGTGCGCGAATCGCAGACCACGATGCTCGGCAGCCGCACCCCGTTGAAGGTGGTGGTCTTGACCATGGTGTAATGGGCCATGTCGCCGAAGACCAGCCGTTGCCCGATCCGGAGCGGCTGGAGAAAGGAATAGTCGCCGATCACGTCGCCGGCCAGACAGGAGAGCCCGCCCAAGCGGTAGGTATGGGCAAACTCGCCGGGTTCGCCCGCGCCGAAAAGCACCGGCCGGTAGGGCATCTCCAACACGTCGGGCATGTGGGCCGTGGCCGAGGTGTCGAGAATGGCGGTAGCCATCTCGTTTTCCACGATATCCATCACCCGGGTCACCAACACCCCGATATTGAGGCCGATGGCCTCGCCCGGCTCCAGATAGACCTGCACCCCGTATTTCTCCTGAATCCGGCTGATGGTGGCGCATAAGCGGTCGAGATCGTAGCCCTCCCGGGTGATGTGGTGGCCGCCCCCGAAATTGACCCACTGCATCCCGTGGAGAAACGCGCCGAATTTCTCCTCAAAGGCGGCAACCGTGTGCTCCAGGGCATCGGCATCCTGTTCGCACAGGGCGTGAAAATGCAGCCCCTCGATGCCCTCCAGCAGCTCGGGCTTAAACTGGTCGCGGATCACGCCAAGCCGCGAGAAGCGACCGCAGGGGTTGTAGAGGTCCACATCCACCTCGGAGTACTGCGGGTTGACCCGGATGCCGCAGGAAATTTTTTTGCCGGCCCCGGCAACTTGTTCCTTGAAATGGAGCCACTGCCGGAAGGAATTAAAAACCAGATGGTCGGCGCAACCGAGGATTTCAGCGAACTCCTCATCGCCGTACGCCGGGGCATAGACATGCACCTCCTTGCCGAACTCCTCACGGGCCAACCGCGCCTCGGAAAGGGAGCTGGCCGAGGCGCCGTGCAGCACCTCGCGGATCTGACCAAAGAGGCTGAACATGGCAAAGCCCTTGAGGGCCAGGAGGATCCGGCAGCCGGTGCGCTGCTGCACCCGGTCGAGGATGGCCAGGTTGCGCGCCAGGCTGGCCCGGTCGCAGACGTAGCTGGGGGTGGGCACATGGCTCACGTCACAGCCGATATTGATTACCTTGTGGCTCATTGCATTCTTCGCTTTTAATGGGTTGAGCAACTCAGAATTTGCTTAAAGCAGGTGCTTCGACAGGCTCAGCACGAACGGATCAATACGTTAAGAAAGTCCGTTCACCCTGAGCCTGTCGAAGGGCAGTTGTTGCGAGACCATCGCCCTTCAGATCATAACCTTTTCCACCCACGGCAGGCCGTGGATATTGAGCTTCTCCATGAAGGGGTCCGGGTCCAGCTCCTCCATGTTGAAGACCCCGGCGCCCCGCCACTTGCCGGTGAGCATCATCATCGCCCCGATCATGGCCGGCACCCCGGTGGTGTAGGAGATGGCCTGGGAGCCCACCTCGCGGTAGCATTCCTCGTGGTCGCAGACATTATAGATGAACATCTTCTTGGGCTTGCCATCCTTGACCCCTTCCACCTCGCAGCCGATGCAGGTTTTCCCCTTGGTCCGCGGCCCCAGGGAGGCCGGATCGGGCAGCAGCGCCTTCAAAAATTGCAGGGGGATGATCTCGCGCCCCTCGAACATGACCGGCTCGATCCCGGTCATGCCCACATTCTGCAGCACCTCAAGGTGCTTGAGATAGTTGTCGGAAAAGGTCATCCAGAACCGGATGCGCTTGAGCCCCTTGATATTCTTGGCCAGGGATTCCAGCTCCTCGTGGTACATGAGATAGGCGTTCTTGGGGCCGATCGCCGGAAAATCGTAGCTCTGCTTGATGGAAAGCGGCGCGGTCTCGACCCAGGTGCCATTCTCCCAATACTTGCCCTTGGCCGTGACCTCGCGGATGTTGATCTCGGGGTTGAAGTTGGTGGCAAAGGGGTGACCGTGGTCCCCGGCATTGGCGTCGAGGATGTCCACATAATGGATCTCGTCGAAATGGTGCTTGGCCGCGTGGGCGCAGTAGACATTGGTGACCCCGGGATCAAAGCCGCTGCCCAGCAGGGCCATGAGCCCCTTTTCCTTGAAGCGGGCCTGGTAATCCCACTGCCATTTGTAGCAGAACTTCGCCTCGTCCGGCGGCTCGTAGTTG
This sequence comes from Deltaproteobacteria bacterium, assembly GCA_021811385.1. Classification (GTDB taxonomy): domain Bacteria; phylum Desulfobacterota; class Desulfobulbia; order Desulfobulbales; family Desulfurivibrionaceae; genus Thiovibrio. Next base: position 5,924 of record JAJZPC010000071.1, read on the forward strand.
GCGGTGTCCAGATAATCCACCCCGGTTTCCAGACAGGCATCCATGATGTGCAGATCCTGGTATGGCAGGGCCAGATTGAGCACCAGCTTGGGATTAACCCTTTTGATCAGGGCCACGGTCTCGGCGACATTGTCGGCATCGACCTGGGCGATCTCGATGTCGCGCCCGGTCCGTTCCTTGACGGATTTCTGGATATTCTCGCACCGGGAAAGGGTCCGGCTGGCAAGACAGATCTCCGAAAAAACCTCCTCCACCTGCGCGCATTTATGAACCACCACACTGCCGACCCCGCCGGCCCCGATTATCAACACCTTGCTCATGGATTTCCTCCTTGCTCTTGCTCCGCCATGCTTTCGGCGCACACCATGCGATACAATCGCACCTGAATGGGCTACTATACCTGAAAGCCTTCGCTTTTGCACCTGCCAGGCCGGATCGGCACCAAAAAAATCAGTCCGGAGCTGCCCAAAAAAATTCCAAAAGAAGTGACGCAACATGGTTGTTGAGATCGCAGATAAGCGCAGACTTCGACAAAGCCGCGATTACGGCAGGAAGCGAAAGCGACCGGCGACGGCGGCAGCATACACCACTTGATTTGTGTCACGGGCCTGTGACCTTTTTTCATTTTTGCGCATGCATCTTGGTTGACAAGGCAAAACGGAAGGTGTATATCTTGCCACGACATAAAGAGAAGGGCCGTTAGCTCAACTGGTAGAGCAACTGACTCTTAATCAGTAGGTTTGGGGTTCGAGCCCCCGACGGCCCACCATCTTTTCTCATGAAACCCACGGCGAACCACCAGTCAGCATGTTCGCCCGCCCCGCCTTTTTTCCCCATGACCGCTTATCCTGTCCTGCCCGAAAAAATTTTTCACACGGCCGGGTCAGGTATATTTTTTCGATGGTTCTCCTGCGGAAAACCTTTTGCATTCTCCCACAAATATGCCATGATTGCCAGGCAACCATCCGCAAATACGTCATAATTGTTGAAATCGCACAAGGACGCGATTTCAACGGTTGTTGCTTTATAACTGATTAATTGTATGTTGCGGACCTGTGACTTTTCTAGGTTCTTAAAACTCCGTCATCATTAGCCATCTCCATGAGAGGATATTTTGGTAAGAAAAATCATCAATCGCTTCCGTGACAAACTGAAAAAAATCATCACCGGCCGGACGAAACCCGGCGATCTCGCAGCCCAGCAGGGCCAGCCCCATGCCCCCTCCGAAGAGCCGCAACGAACCTCCCGGCGGCGGGGCAAAAAAAAGGAGCCCAAAGCCCCCCACATCCCGGAAAATCTCCGCCAGCAGACAGCGCTCCCCGGAGCCGACCCAACCCCGCCCTGGGATGCCTCGCAGTTTCTGGTTCCCAAGGTGGAGGGCAAAACCCGCTTCCACGACCTTGACCTGCCCAGCGAGATCATGCATGCCATCTCCGACCTGGGGTTCTCCTATTGCACCCCCATCCAAGCCCAGATCCTGCCCGCCACCCTGACCGGCAAGGATGCCAGCGGCAAGGCCCAAACCGGCACCGGCAAAACCGCCGCCTTCCTGACCACCATCTTTACCCGGCTGCTGCGCACCACGCCGCCGGGAAAGAGGCGCAACGGCTCGCCCCGCGCCCTCATTCTGGCCCCGACCCGCGAACTGGTTCTCCAGATCGTCGAGGACGCCCGCGAGCTTACCCAGTACTGCAATGTTGTCACCGTGGCGGTTCTGGGCGGCATGGACTACCAGAAACAACAACGCCAGATCACCGAACAACAGGTTGACATCGTCGTGGCCACGCCCGGCCGGTTGCTGGACTTCAAACGCCAGCAGTACGTCCACCTCGACCAGGTGGAGATCCTGGTCATCGACGAGGCGGACCGCATGCTGGACATGGGCTTTATTCCGGATGTCCGCCAGATCGTCCACTCCACCCCCAACAAGGACAAGCGTCAGACCCTGCTCTTTTCCGCCACCCTGACCCCGCAGGTCATCAGCCTTGCCTCGCAATGGACCACGAACCCGGTAACCGTGGAGATCGAGCCGGAGCAGGTGGTGACGGACACCGTGGAACAGCTGGTCTATCTGGTCAGCAGCCGGGAAAAATTCCCCTTGCTCTACAACATCATCACCCGCCAGAACCTGGAACGGGTGATGATCTTTTGCAACCGCAAGGACGAAACCCGCCATCTCGCCGAAAAACTGGGCCGCTACGACATCCAGTGCGCCATCCTCTCGGGCGACGTCCCCCAGCACACCCGCACCAAGACCCTGGAAAACTTCCGGGCCGGCAAGATCCGGGTGCTGGTGGCCACCGATGTGGCAGGCCGGGGCATCCATGTGGACGGGGTGAGCCATGTCATCAACTACACCCTGCCCCATGACCCCGAGGATTATGTGCATCGCATCGGGAGAACCGGCCGGGCAGGCGCCCTGGGCACCTCGGTGAGCTTTGCCGACGAGTCCGATTCCTTCCAGTTGCCCGATATCGAGGAGTTCATCGGGGCCAAGCTGCCCTGCATCCAACCCGATCTGGAATGGCTCTCAACGCCGCCCCCTTCCAGGCCTGCGCCCAAAAAGGAACCGTCCTCCGCGCCCCGCAGCCGGCCCGGCGGCAGTGGCCCCGGCAGCAGCAGGCCCCGCCCCGGCGGGAGAAGGGTGTCTTCAGGCCGGCCGAGAACAAAAAGCTCCTCCTGATCGATCATGGCTACTATTACCCTGAAGGACATCGCCCTGAGCTTTGGCGGCCTGCCCCTGCTCAACGGCATTGATTTGCAGATCGAACCCGGCGAACGGGTCTGCCTGGTGGGCCGCAACGGCGAAGGCAAATCCTCGCTCATGAAGATCCTCTCCGGGGAGATCGAACCGGACCGCAGCGAGATCACCCGGCAAAAGGGGCTGCGCGTTGCCCGCCTCACCCAGGAAGTGCCGGTCGGCATGGCCGGGACCGTCTACGAGGTGGTGGCCGCGGGACTGGGCGAGATGTTCGCCCTGCTGGCCCGCTACCACGCGGTGAGCCACCTGCTCCAGACCGATCACTCAGAAACGGTCCTAGCCGAACTGGAAGAGGCCCAGCATGCCTTGGATGCGGCCAACGGCTGGCAGGCCCAGCAGCGGGTCGAGACCGTTCTTTCCCGGCTTTCTCTGCCACCGGACCAGGAGTTCACCTCCCTTTCCGGCGGGCTCAAACGGAGGGTTCTGCTGGCCCGCGCCCTGGTCAGCGAACCGGACCTGCTGCTGCTCGACGAGCCCACCAACCATCTGGACATCGAGGCCATCAACTGGCTGGAGGAGTTTCTCCTCGGCTTTTCCTCCACCCTGCTCTTTGTCACCCATGACCGCATGCTGCTTCAAAAAATCGCCACCCGGATCGTGGAGCTGGACCGCGGCAGGCTCACCAGCTGGCCCGGCAACTTTGCCACCTATCTCCAGCGCAAGCAGGACGCCCTGGATGCCGAGGCGAGCCAGAGCCACAAGTTCGACAAGAAACTGGCCCAGGAAGAGGCTTGGATCCGGCAGGGGATCAAGGCCCGCCGCACCCGCAACGAAGGGAGGGTGCGGGCGCTGCTCGACCTGCGCAAGGAACGCTCCGAACGCAGGAATCAGGCCGGCAAGGCCCGTATCCAGATGCAGGACGCAGAACGCTCCGGCAAGCTGGTGGCCTCGCTCAAGGATGTCTCGTTTTATTACGGCGCCACCCCCATCATCAAGGGGTTGACCGCCACCATCATGCGCGGGGACAAGGTGGGGATCATCGGTCCCAACGGGGCGGGCAAATCCACCCTGCTCAAGCTCATCCTCGGTCAGCTTGCGCCCACGGCCGGGACCATCAGCCTGGGCACCCGCATCGAATCCTGCTATTTCGACCAGAACCGGGAACAGCTCGACTTCGAAAAAACCGTGGCCGAAAACGTGACCGACGGCGGGGACACCGTGCTGGTGGGCGGGCAGCCCCGTCACATCATCAGCTATCTGCAGGATTTTCTCTTTGCCCCGGACCGGACCCGTTCGCCGGTGCGCGTGCTCTCGGGCGGGGAAAAAAACCGGCTCCTGTTGGCCAAGTTGTTCACCCAGCCCTTCAACGTGCTGGTCATGGACGAACCCACCAACGATCTTGACGTGGAAACCCTGGAGTTGCTGGAAGAGCTGCTGCTGGACTACCAGGGCACCCTGCTCCTGGTCAGCCATGACCGGGCCTTCCTGAACAATGTGGTCACCTCCACCCTGGTCTTTGAAGGGGAAGGCAGGGTTGAGGAATACGCAGGCGGCTACGACGACTGGCTTTTGCAGCGGGCTCAACCCCAAGCCCCGGCCGCCAAACCGGAAAAAAGCGAAAAAAAAGAAACGCCGCAGCCCAAGAAAGCTGCTGCAAAAAAGCTCTCCTACAAGGAAGAGCGGGAGCTGGAGGCGCTGCCCTCGCAGCTTGAGGAGATGGAAGCACAACTGGAAGGGCTGCACCAGCAACTGGGCGATCCCACCCTGTACCAGAAGGAACCCTCCGCCATCCCCCAAATACAGAAACGGCTGGAAGAGCTTGAGCAGGAATTGAAAAAGGCCTATGGACGCTGGGAAGCGCTTGAGGCGGTCAAGGCAGGCGGGACGTAAAAGTCACCCCAGTCAATGCGGTAAAATTATGCTGGATGTAGAAGCGGCTTTAGCCGCGAAACCAAAAGACATCGCGGCTAAAGCCGCTCCTACCGCAAACGTCTTTTGCAACTGGGAAAGAAACACCTCTGCATTGAGGGGGTCATACCGATGAAGATCATCCTCATCGCCGCCATGGCCAAAAACCGGGTGATCGGCAGGGGCAACGGTATCCCCTGGCACATCCCCGGCGAGCAACAGCGCTTCAAGGGTATGACCATGGGCCACACCCTGATCATGGGGAGAAAAACCTTCGAGTCCATCGGCCGCCCCCTGCCAGGCCGGAAAACCATAGTCGTCAGCCGCAATCGTGAATATCGCGCCCCAGGCTGTTTGGTGGCCCAAAGCCTGACCGCGGCCATGACCCTCTGCCCCAAAGAGGAAACGATCTTCATTGCCGGAGGCGGCCAGATCTACCAGGAGGCTCTCCCCCTGGCCGAATCCATCTATCTGACGGTGCTCGACCGGGAGGTGGAGGGAGATATCCTCTTTCCCGAGTTCGACCCCGACCAATTCCGCACGATCTCCACGGAACGGGTGGAAAGCACGGAGCCTTACACCTTCACGATTTTTTCCCGTTGCTGATCACGTATTGTTCAGCGCCTCATCCACATCGATGAACTCTCCATAGAGCTTCTTCGCGCAATCCGGGCAAAGTCCGTGGCTGAAAGTCACGTCCGCATGGGCGGCAAGATAGGTCTCGATCTGTTTCCAGTATCCCGAATCATCCCGGATCTTCTTGCAGGAAGCACAGATCGGCAGAAATCCGCTCAGGGTTTTCACCTGGGTCAGGGCCTCCTGCAGTTGGGCAATCAACTTCTCCCGCTCCTGCTCCAATTCCTTGCGCTCGGCGATCTCCTGCTCCAGCTGCGCGTTTTTCCCGGACAGCTGCCGGGTTGCGCGCGCCAAGCCAGCCAGCATGGTATTGATTGCCGTGGCCAGCCGCCGGATCTCGGCCGGACCCTCGCTCCCGACCCTGCCATTCCCGTCAGCCTCTTCCCCTATCCGGGACACCGAATCGCTCAACTCCACCACCGGCCTGACCACCAGCCGGTCGAGCAGGAGCATCACCACCAGACAGATTGCCCCGCTGATCCCGAAAAACAGCCAGCGCAGCACGAAGATTGCCCGTTGCCCCCGGGCAAAAACGCTTCGCTGCAGGGTCGCCTCCAGCAACAGGGCGGGCTTGCCGAAGAGATCATCAACCAACATGGCGCCGGTTATATTTTTTCCCCCTTCGGCGGAAATGGCCATCGTTTCTCCGACGACCTGCATTTTTTTGACAATCTCCTGCTGCGCCGCGCTTTCCTTACCCTGGCCCAGGATGGTCACCTTGAGAAAAGCATCCACGCCCTGGGCGATCCGCTCTATCTCTCCACCGTCCAAGAAGCGGCCGAAGATCACACTGCCCCGAACCGGCCCCTCCTGGTTGCTGGTCAGGATGGGACGCGAGGCAAAGAGCATCGGTCCCTGGGGAAAAACCACAATCCCCATGCGCACCCCTTTTGGATCCACATGCTGACCAAACCCTGGCGCTCTTGCAACACCGCCCGCAACGAAGCAGGCACCTCCACCTGCTTGCCCTGGGCCGCATCATACAGATGCAGGGAAACCTCCCTCCCATCCGGGGCAAAGAATCCGACCAGATCCACCTTCATGCCGACAAAGGTTTCATCGCCCAGGTTGGTGGCGATGAATTCAGAGGTCGGGCTGGCCACAAATTCACCGGCATCATCCCACCATGCCCAGTCGCGGGTCAGGGTATCCAGCACCTCAAGGCTCGCATCCAGCTCCTTGCCGATCTGGGTCAGGCCATGCCTGGTCGTGTGGATCTCAAGCTCCTTGAAACTTTGCAGAAGAACATATTGAGAAACGGTGTGGAGCAGGAGAAAAGAAGAGAGAAAGGTGACGGCGAGAATGGCCAGGGTCTTTTTTCTGATGGTGCCACGCACCAGAAGACGATGCAGAAAGGCATTTGGTGAACGGTTCGGATGCATCCGTTTTCCCCCCAGAAAATGGCGCTGCCCACACTCCCTATTTGTACTATACGGAAAAAGCCGAGGGAAATCTTTTTATTTTGGATTTTTCCCCAAATAATTCAGCCGGATAAACCTATCGCGTCGTAGCTGTGCGACAAATTGTCCACAAAAAGCCGTCACCCCGGTGAAAACCGGGGTCCAGACCTTCCGCGACAATGCAAAGATACTGGATTCCCGGCTTTCGCCGGGATGACGGGCTCTCGCGTTTTTTGACTTTTGGCAGGCCGGGTCAATTTCCCTTGAGAAATTGCTGGACTCAGACCCGGGTCAGGTGGCGGTACTTGATCCGGTGGGGCTGATCGGCGGCGTCGCCCAACCGGGCCTTGCGGTCGGCCTCGTATTCGGAGTAGTTGCCGTCGAACCAGACCACTTGGGAATCCCCCTCAAAGGCCAGCATGTGCGTGGCGATGCGGTCGAGAAACCACCGGTCATGGCTGATGACCACGGCGCAGCCGCCGAAGTTCTCCAGCGCCTCTTCCAAGGCACGCAGGGCGCTGACATCGAGATCGTTGGTGGGCTCGTCCAGCAGGAGGACGTTGGCCCCTTCCTTGAGCATCCGGGCCAGGTGCACCCGGTTGCGCTGGCCGCCGGAAAGGAGCCCCACCTTTTTCTGCTGGTCGGCGCCGGAAAAGTTGAACCTGCCCACATAGGCGCGGGAGTTGACCTCGCGGTCGCCCATGGTGATGGTTTCCTGGCCCTCGGAAATGGCCTGCC
>JAJZPC010000072.1 GCA_021811385.1 Deltaproteobacteria bacterium
AATCGATTTCGCAAGCTGATACCGCGATATGAGAAAACAGATCTCTCGTACGTTGCGCTGAACAGCCTGGCGGCTGCGATGATCGTTTTAAACAAAATCATGATTATTTATAGATAAGCTCTAAGTAAGGCGGCCCCGGAATTCGGCCAACAAATGAATTCTGTAGGCGCGCCCCCTAGCACGTGACCCTCTGGCGAATATGGGTGAAAACGTGTAATCTCACACCACAATTGCGGAATTTTTTCTATCAGGTTAGCACCCCATGGTGCAAAAAAACCGTGAAGAGTTGAGGATATGAACAACGAAACCATAATCCAAAAAGTCTGGAATCTCTGCAACATTCTGCGTGGTGACGGCATCAGTTACCATGAGTATATTTCAGAACTAACTTATCTTCTGTTCCTGAAAATTGCCGAGGAGACAAGAACAGAAGACCTCCTTCCTCCTGGATTCCGCTGGAAAGATCTAGTCAGTTTCAAAGGTGACAACCTGTTGTTTCACTATCAGGAGATCTTGACCCATTTGGGAGGCGCGGGTGCAACGGAAACGGTTCGGGAGATATATGCATTTCCTACAACTGTCTTTAAACACTCGGAAAACCTCAAAGCGGTCATCGATGGAATAAACAAAATCGACTGGCATTCTGTTTCAGATGATGGTTTTGGGCAGATATACGAAGGGCTGCTGTCCAAAAATTCTGAAGACACGCGTTCCGGCGCTGGTCAGTATTTTACCCCCCGAGCCTTGGTAGATTGTATTGTTCAGGTGATGAAACCGCAGTTGGGAGAGCGGATTCAAGATCCGGCATCGGGGAGTTGCGGTTTCCTGATTTCCGCCGACCACTTTATTCGCGCCGAAAACGGTAAGTCTCAATATCATTCCAACCCACCCGTTTACCAAGGCATGGAGATTGAAAAAGGAACGCACCGTATCAGCCTGATGAACACATTCCTGCATCGAATGAACGCTAATATCATACTGGGTGACGCCCTTACCGAGGATTGCCGGGAGTTGCAATCTGCTGATTTGATACTCGCCAATCCCCCCTTTGGTGCAAAAGCTGGCAGTGCGAGAAAGGGGCGAGATGATATTCCGTTCACATCGACCAATAAACAATTATTATTTTTACAGCATATCTATCTTGGCCTTAAGCCTGGAGGCCGGGCAGCCGTGGTCCTTCCCGATAACGTTCTGTTCGAGAGCGGGGTGGGGAAAGATATTCGTCAGGATCTGATGAACAAATGCAACCTCCACACGATCCTGCGTCTTCCTACCGGCATCTTCTACTCCCAGGGGGTGAAGACCAATGTTCTCTTCTTCACGCGGGGAGAGAAAGACGAGGAGAATACGAAAGAGGTTTGGGTTTACGACATGCGGGCCAACATGCCCAGCTTCGGCAAGCGGGCACCGCTGGGAGAAGAGCACTTTAAGGAGTTTATTGCCTTCTTCGGCGATGACCCCCACGGCAAGGCCAAGCGCACGGCCATGGGGGAGGAAGGCCGCTTCCGCTGCTTTACTCGTGAATGGATCAAAGACGTCAAGGATGACAGCCTTGATATTTCATGGTTGAAGGACGAAGGGAACGGAACAAACTGTGAACTTCCCGAGCCAGCGGTTCTTGCGCATGAGGCGAAAGGGGAGTTGGAAGCAGCTATGGCGGAGTTGCGGGGGATTATGGCGGAACTGGGTGTGGAGGTAGGGGGGTGAAAGAACTTCCTCAAGGTTGGACCCTGGCGTCTATTGGTGATGTCACGGGGGGCGCAGAGCAGCATCATCTGCGACCAGAGGAGCAGTTCGATTACATCGACATCTCCTCGATAGATCGGGAATTAAAGAAAATAGTTAATCCTCAACGGCTGACGGGAGATAAAGCGCCAAGTCGAGCCCGTCAAGTTGTGAAGGCTGGAGATGTGCTTGTTTCCATGACGCGGCCCAACTTGAATGCAGTTGCTTTGGTCACGCACGAGTGGGACGGCCAGATTGCATCGACAGGTTTTGATGTCCTCCGTCCGATTGAGATTGAATCTCGATGGCTTTTTAACCTTGTTAAGACCGATGATTTCATTGCGGCAATGTCAGCGCGGGTTCAGGGTGCACTTTATCCGGCAGTACGGCCGCGAGATATTCGTGGCTATGTGATACCGCTTGCTCCTCTCAACGAACAAAAACGGATTGCCGATAGTCTTGATGCGCTGCTAACGCGGGTAGATGCCTGCCGCGAGCGGCTGGACCGGGTGCCGCAGATTCTCAAACGCTTCCGCCAGGCGGTACTTGCCGCTGCTACCTCTGGGGCGCTGACGGAAGGGTGGCGGAGCACTGATTCTCTTGAATGGCGACTGTATGTATTAGCAGACATCGCAGACATTCAAGGAGGAGTTACCAAAGATTCAAAGAAGCAACAGGCTACTGATGAAGAAGTACCTTACCTGCGTGTTGCCAATGTTCAGCGTGGCTACTTGGATTTGAACGAGATCAAGACTATTCGTATACCGAGCAGTAAAATTACATCGGTTTTACTCGAACCTGGCGACATCCTTTTTAATGAAGGCGGCGATATTGACAAACTTGGGCGCGGGTGGGTTTGGGAAGGGCAAATTTCTAGATGCTCATTCCAGAATCACGTTTTTCGAGCGCGCCTTTTCGACAAATCATATCAACCGAAATACATATCATGGTGGGGCAATTCACGCGGCGTCGAATACTTTCTCCGCCAAGGTAAACAAACTACCAACCTCGCTTCAATAAACAAAACTATGCTTAGCAATCTGCCAATTTCCTTACCACCACCTGAAGAGCAACAAGAAATCGTCCGGCGTGTAGAAGCTCTCTTCGTCTTCGCCGACCGTCTTGAAGCGCGCTACACTGCCGCGCGCGCTCAAGTCGAAAACATGACCCCGGCACTGCTCGCCAAGGCCTTTCGTGGGGAATTAATGCCGCAGGATCCAAATGATGAACCTGCAAGCGAGCTTTTGAAGCGTATCAAGGAACAGAAAACAAACCAGCCTGAACAAAAACGAAAGCCACAAACAAATACAATCAAAAAAGAGCGCCGTATGAACACAAAAGCAGCCACAACACTCAATGAGCTTGTCTCCGCTCTCGATCAACTCGGTGGAGATGCCACAGCGGATAGACTTCTTATTGAGTCTGGTTTGTCAGACGACATCGATCGGTTTTTCGAGCTATTGCGCGAAGGCAGAAATACACTTTTGGATGTTCCTGTAGGTTCGAACAGGCCGATCCGGAGGATAGTCGATGCGAATCAATAAGCTGAAAATTTCCAGCAAGTGGAAAAATCTCGAAGGATTCTGTGTCGATTTTGACGATTCTTGCGATGTTACCGTATTGATCGGCCGCAATGGTTCCGCTAAAACGAATTTGGCTGAGGCGCTCATCAGCATCTTCTCTCGATTAGATCTCAGGAAACCTGCTCCTTTCTCATATGAACTCGATTACAAAATTGACGTCCGTCATGTCTGCCTCAAAGGAGAGGAGGGAAAGACTCCCACTGCAACAATAGATGGCAAGAAGGTTGCCGCAAAAGAGGTCAGAGAGCTGCATTCGCCTAGGTATGTTGTCGGATATTATTCCGGCACGAGCGATCGTTTTAAAGAACTATTTGAAGAACACGACAAACTTGCCCTGAAGAAAACATTGGTGGATGATCCGGATAACAACAAGCTTGACCTGAGTAGATATATTTGTGCGCGACCAATCCACGGGCTTTTTTCTCTCTTGGCCTTCTATTACTCCGACGATGAGAAGGTGTGTCGATTCCTCGAAAAGCTTCCCCGGATTGAAGCGTTCGATTCATTACTTATCGTTTTGAACAAACCATCTTGGGCAAAAAGCAACGCTGAAGCAGAGGATTTCTGGGGAGCCAGAGGGCCTGTCCGTGATCTGCTAGAAGCGATCAAACGGCATAGCCTGGTCCCATTTTCTCGTACAGAGAGAATCAAAATCGATTTTCGCCGCCATGAGACAAAAGAATTTCTTTATCTTTATCTGCCTGATTTGCAGGCACTTCAGGCTTTGGCCAGGGAATACGGGAAAGACCCCGGCGCACTCTTCCAGGCGCTCGATACTATGCGGCTGAGCGAATTTATCGATGAAAGTTCATTCCGCGTAAAGGTGAAAGTAAAGGGTAGCGATGATTCAATTCACACCCGGCAATTGAGTGAAGGCGAACAACAGTTATTAACGGTCCTAGGGCTCATGCGCTTTACCAGAAATGCTGAATCCCTCTACTTCCTTGATGAGCCAGATACCCACCTGAACCCAGCTTGGGGCGTTGAGTATCTGGAGCATTTACGTAATATCGGTGAGATTGATAAGGATAGCCATACTATCCTTGCGACCCATGACCCCTTGCTCGTTTCCGGGTTGCACAAAAATGAAATTCGCGTTCTGCACCGTAATAAAAAAGGGCAAATTGTTGCGAAAGAGCCTGACGAGAGTCCACGTGGGAGAGGAGTTGCTGGGGTTTTGACAAGTCCTTTGTTTGGCCTGGAAAGCCAGCTTGACCCTTATAGCCTCCGGGTACTGAAACGGATCTATGAAATATCCTCTAAAGAAAAGTATCCGAAGCAACAAAGGCACCTTGAGCGTCTTCGGAAGCTCGTGCCGGGGCTTACCCCTGACGAGATATCTCCTGACCCTTATCGGAATATCGCCCAAATGGCCTATGAAACTGTTGTGGATAAGATTGTCTCATCCGACAAGAATCCTGACTGGAAGATGAAGGCAATAGATAAGCTTTCTTCACAGTTGTACGATGCTGTTGGAGGGGGGCAGGAATGATATATATCAACCCCCGTGACATTGATTTTGATCCATTATGGGAGGCCAACGCTCGGGAATTAACGAAAGAGCTACTGAAGAAAAAGCCCGAGGAAAGGGCTGCGTTCATCAATTCGAAGAGAGTTGAAACTTGGGGCAACGGTGCTTTGCTGGAATCGTTGAGAGGCGCTGTCGGAAATAAGTGCTGGTACTCTGAAGTGCCTTTGGAGGGAGCTGATCCTAATGTTGATCACTTCCGCCCTAAAGGAAGGATTGTCGAAATCGACCATAGCACTTTAGAAAAAACGGGGGATATATCGGGTGGCTACTGGTGGTTAGCGTTTGAACCAAGAAATTTTCGGTTGTCTTGTATGCATTCGAATCAACGACGAGTCGATGAGGAAACGGAAGGTGGTAAGTGGGACTTTTTTCCGGTTATCGGAACGAGAGCCCAAGAAGAAACAGAGTGGGATTTGATTGAAGAGAATGTATTGCCTTTTGACCCATGTTGCCCAACTGATATGGCTCTACTGTGGTTCAGTTCTGATGGTACTCCAACCTTAAAAAATGACTCCCCGAGCGATGAGGAGAGAATGCGTTTGAAAGTTACGATATGGTTATTTCATCTGGACAAAAATGAAATAGCGCAGAAGCGTAGAGCTAATGTGATTGATATTTATAAAGATATAAAGACTGCCGACGCAACATTTAAAATATGGCAACAAAGTGGAGCCGCAGCAGGCAGTGTTTTGAAAACAAGATTCGATGATGCAATCGCCAAACTTAAATCAGAAATCAAAGATACAAAGCCATTTGCAAGAGCCAGACAGTGTGCGGTCTTGTTGGCAAAATCTGAGTTCCCATGGATTGCTGAGTATATTTGATCGTACTCGTGGGCGCAATCCCAAACAGGCGATCAAGGTCCTGGCGAAAATGCCACGCGATATTCAAACACGCCTGCGCAGCGAATTGCTCATCCTGGTTGTGGACGCCGGACCACGAGGAGACATCTACAAATGAACATCCAGATCATTGAACGCGAAGGGACCCCGGAATACGCCGTCATCCCGTATGCTGAATTCGAACAGTTGCGCGAGGCTGCCGAGACCCTCGACGACATCCAGCGTTATGATCTCGCCATGAAACAGATCGCCGAGGGGGAGGCGGAAACCTTTCCGGCGGAATTCGTCAACCGGCTCCTTGCCGGGGAACACGCGCTGCGCGTCTGGCGGGAATATCGGGGCTTCACCCTGGCTGCCTTGGGAAAAGCCTGCGGGGTGTCCGCCGCCGCCCTCTCCCAGATCGAGAAAGGCAAGCGCAAACCATCCGCCGCCCTGCTGCGCAAACTCGCCGCCGTCTTGCGCTACGACATGGACGACCTGCTTCCCGTGTAACCAGCGTCCAGTTTACGGCCTGTGTGAAAATTCTTGGGACATCAAATAAAAACCGCCGCCGAAACCCCGAACCGTGCCGCCAGGGCCTTGGCCTGTCGGGCATTGATCTCGCGTTTGCCGGTCAGTATCTCGCTCACCACGGATTGCCCGCCGATTTCCGCGGACAGATCGCTCTGCTTGAGTCCGTGCCGCTCCAAGAGGAAACGCAGGACGGCCCGTGGTTCGGCCTCCGGAATGGGATGGTGTTCCGCCTCGTAATCCTCGACCAATTGCCCGACCAGATCCAGAAAATCAGCCAGTTCATGATGTTCATCGTCGCCGACGAGATCGACGAGGCTGTGCAGCAGCGCGGTCAATTCCTCAAGCTGCGCCTCGGTGCGGATCGGCGTCAGCGGGACCGGCAACGCTTTCTGAAACGAACGCCACGCCGGTGCGATCACGGCCGGATCAATGGAAAGTCCTGGGGTCGTCATTTTCCTTTACTCCTCTTCTGTTTGCACCACCGGTCATACTCGGCATGGGTGAACACATGCCGGATGTAGACTTTTTGCCGGTTGTAGTGGATCACGGCGACGATCCGGAAGCTGTTCCCGCCGATATCGAAAATCGTGTACGCATCAGCGTAGTCAGCCGACCGGAAGGTCTCCCGCACGTCGCTGAAGCTGGAGAAGCTTGATCTGCTGACCACCCGGTACCATGACTCCAGCGGAGACTTGGCGGTCGGATGGATCTTCCAAAAATCCTCCAAGGCTTTCTTTGCGATGACGTGCATGGACAACCTCATTATATCGCAATTTGCGATATTTAGAACTATTTTTTTTCTGCGGCCCGTTGAGTGCGGCTTTCCCGTCCCTACCGTGTTTCCCGGCAAACCGGAAAACACGGAATAGCATCACATCCTCAGCTCCCGCAAAAAGCCCAGCGCCCGGCGGATGGCGATCTTCCCCGCCATCCGCTCCTGGCGGAGGTGGCGCACCACCTGCACCGCCGGGAGATCATATTTTTCATGGAAATACCGCAGCGAGGGGCTCACTTCGCTGTCGCTCAGTTTGGCCTCGATGATGGTGGTCGACTGATCCTCCACGGCCACGGCAAAATCCACCTCTTTTTTCTCCTTGGTGCGCAGATAGTGGAGCGCGGCGCGCTTGCCCTCGTAATCCTCGATGGCGTTGACATGCTTGAGGAGGCTTACGGCCATCATGTTTTCAAAGCGGAGGCCGTCGTCGCCCTTGACCAGGCCGGTGTCGTAGAAATAGAGCTTGGGCTCCTTGAGGAGCGAGCGGGCGATGTTGTGGTGGAAGGGGGTGACCCGGAAGACGATGAGGAGCGCTTCGAGGATCTCCAGGTATTTTTTGATGGTGTTGGGCGAACAGGCCACATCCTGGGCCAGGGAGGCGATGGAGATGGGCGAGCCTACCCGGCGGCGCAGGAGTTCCAGGGTGAGCTGCATGGCCCTGAGATCGTGGATGCGCTCGAAATCGAGGATATCGGTGCGGATGAGGCCATCGACATACTGCATCCGCCAGCGGTCCGCGTCCTGATCGGTTTCGGCCAGGAAGGGCTCGGGGAAGCCGCCGTGGGTCATGAGCGTATCGAGAGTGCTTTCCGAGGCGCCGGGAATCTCGGCTGCGGAAAGCGGGTTGAGCCGGTGCCGGAAATAGCGGCCTGCCAGGGAATCGCCGGTGGAGCGGAAGGTGTCCAGCCGGGCGCTGCCGGTGACCAGAATCTTGAGCTGCTGCGGCCGGGTGTCGAAGATGCCCTTGAGAAAGTTTTTCCACCCCGCCATCTTGTGCAGCTCGTCCAGCACCAGGAGTTCGGTGCTGGGCAGCCAGGCCGCCTTGGTGATGATGGCCCGGTCTTCCAGGTTGTCGTAGTTGAGATAGACCCCGTTGGCGGATTTTTTGAGCAGAGCCAGGGCGAGATGGGTTTTGCCCACCTGGCGGGGGCCGGTGAGGAAGACCAGTTTTTGCCGGAGGTCTTTTTCGATGAGGGGAAGCTGCAGGCGGTCCATGCTGACTATTGTGCAGCGTTTTGCGGAATAGTCAAGACTTTTGTGCATTTCCGTGCGGAAAAGTCGACAGGTAGTGCCGGCCAGGAAGATTCCAGGGAGACTGCTCCTGAGTGTCCGCAGGCTGTTTCGCTTTCCCTTGACTTGCACCGGAAATCAAAAGAGAATGACTCCTAACGCATTCAAGTGTCTGGCAATGCCTTGGGCCGGATCGGCCCAACCAAGAACCAAGAGGGGGAATTCTTTATGGATGCAGGGAAAAGGTTCAAAAACGGGTTGCTGTTATTGCTCCTGCTGGGGGGCGCTCTCTCCGCCGGTTGCGCGGGTCTGACCACGGACGGGCAAACGCCGGCGGCCCCGGCCCCGGTGGCGCAGACCGGCTGCACCCAGGCCAACACCGCGGTAAAGGACTACTTTGCCCTCATCGGCAAGGCTCCTCCGGAACTGGTCAAGTGGATGACCCTTTTTCCGAAGGGCGGGGATATTCACAACCATCTCTCCGGCACCGTGATGCCGGCAGACTATCTCGCCATGGGGATAGCGGCGGGCGACTGCTATGATCCCCAGGGGTATGCCATCACCAAGCCGCCGTGCACCGCAGCCAACCCGCCACTGTCGCAGGCAGGCCCGGCAGACCGGCAGAATCTGATCGATTCGATGTCAATGCATGGTTTTCCCTACCCGGACATCCAGTCCGGCCATGATCATTTCTTTGCCACCTTCGGCAAATTCGGCGCGGTCTCGGGGGTCAACCAGGGCGCCATGCTGGCGAAGCTTCTGCAGCAGGGTGATGCCGACAATGTCGATTATGCGGAAACCATGATGTCCTTCCAGTCCGCGGCGGTCACCTCCCTGTCGGACAAGCTGCGGCAGCAGTTCCCGCTTGACGGCCCCTATTACAAGGACAACCGCTATTACCCGGAGATGTACAAGTATCTTCTTTCCCTGGGGCTTACCCAAACGGCGGCCTTGGCTAGGGTGGATCTTACCGGTTATGTGAACCAGGCGCGGGGCATCCTCCGCTGCGGCGCCCCCGACGCTGATCCGGCCTGCGCGGTTTCCTTCCGCTTCCTTTCGGAGGTGAACCGCAACGCCGATCTGGCGAAGATGTTTACCCAGACGGCGCTCTCGTTCCTGCTGTCCAGTGTCGATAGCCGGGTGGTGGGCGTGAATCTGGTGAGCGGGGAGGATCTGGCCACCTCCATGCAGGATTTCCCCAGCCAGATGGCGATATTCGGCTACTATCATCAAAAATTTCCGCAGGTCAACATCGCCCTGCATGGGGGCGAGATCACCCCCTGCTTTGTGGGCGCGGGCAACCCGGCGTTGAAGGAGCATCTGACCGCCTCGATTGCCGCCGGGGCCAAGCGGATCGGCCACGGCATCTCCTTCGCATTCCTCGACGACCAGGGGGCGGCTGAGGTGGTGAGCCTGATGCGGCAACAGGATGTCCTGGTGGAAGTGCCGATGACCAGCAACGCCCAGATTCTGGGAATCACCGGTAACGACCATCCCTTCCCGCGGTATTTCCGGACCAACCGGCTGCCTGCCGCGTTCGCCACGGACGACGAAGGCGTTTCCTGCACCAACTACACGGTCGAATGGCTTTATGCCGCGCAGCAATACCGGTTGACCTACGATGAGCTGGTGGCGCTGGGGCGGTTCAGCCTCCAGTACAGCTTTCTGCCCGGGGCGCCGCTGTGGCAGGATGTCCGGGCGGCAAAAACCGTGGGACAATGCGGCGACCTCCTGCCCGGCAGCCCCAATCCCCCGGAGCCATGCCGTACCTTTTTACAGCAAAGCGAAAAGGCCGCCAAGCAGTGGGAGCATGAAGCGGCCCTGGCCCGTTTCAACCAGCAGTACGGCGACCGGTTCCGGCAAGATCTCGGCGGCAGTCAGCATCATTGAGCGTCGGCCGCGGCAGGGGAAAGACGGCCTCAAGAAAAGGAGCCCGCAACCGGTTCTGGTTGCGGGCTCCCTTGTTACCGGGTTCTCCGGATGATGTCTTGGTGGAGCTGAGGGGGATCGAACCCCTGGCCTACGCATTGCGAACGCGTCGCTCTCCCAGCTGAGCTACAGCCCCATGTCTGTTGTTCATAAACCACGCTGGCCGGTTTCGTCAACGGCCATGTTGCGGAGGGCGACAGGTTTCCGGAAACAGCGCCTCTTGCCTTACTCCCGTCTGCCGGATCGGATCCCGTAGAGCTCCTTGATCAGCGCCAGCACCCCGGGCCGCCGTCGGTAGGTCGCCTCGGCCTCCCGTTCCACCCGCGGGGAGCAGGGGCGGGTATTGGGCAGCCCCCTGCGGTCGTCCCGCGCGTGGATGAATTCGTGCAGCAGGGTCATGTCCCGATCGTGTTCCGAAAGGAGATGCTGGGTATAGATGTTGACCTCGAAGCCCTCGGGGTCATACTCCCCTTTGAGCTGCTGGGGATGTTTCTTCCGGTGCCGACGGATGACGAGTCCGTCGTTGTAAAGCTGGATCACGTTGTTTTTGGTCAGCATGGCGGACGTTCCGGGTGGTGGCGCTTGGCGATCCTGTGTGCGGGGAAAAAGGAAAAACGGCGATTCTTTTTTTGCGGAGTCAGGTTCCCCTCGGGCCTGGATCACGGCTCCGCTCTTTTTAAGCTGTTTGCCCGAACCACGGCGTTTCGCCCGCTTTTCTTCGCTTCGTACATGGCCTGGTCGGCAAGCTCGACGAGCCAGAGCCAGGCATAGTCGCCGGTGTCCTCGGGGAACAGAGCCACGCCGATGCTGACCGTGAGCGGGATCGTGCCGCCGTCCGGGAGCCGGAAGCAGTCAGCTTCGACCGTGGACCGGATCTTCTCCGCAACATGCAGAGCGGCCGCCGGGCTGGTATCCGGCAGCAGGACGACAAACTCTTCTCCGCCATAGCGGGCCGAGCAATCGCTGCTCCTGGTCTGCCCGTTCAAGGTTGCGGCAATGTGCCGCAACACCTCGTCGCCGATGCCGTGGCCATGGGTGTCGTTCACCTTTTTGAAATGATCCACGTCGAGCATCAGCACGGCCAGGGAGCTGTTGTGGCGCTGGCTGCGGGCGCATTCCTCGGCCAGGCGGGTCTGGAAAACATTGCGGGTGAACAGGCCGGTCAGGGAGTCATGGCAGACCTCCGCTTCCAGCTTGTCCGCCATCTCGTAAAATGATCTGGCAAGCTCGCCGATCTCGTCGCTGTATTGCGTCTCCATTTTTTTGATATTGAAGTGGCCGCTGCCCAGCTCCTCGGCAGCCCGGGACAGGTGCCGGATGGGGCGGACAATATATTCGGCAAGCAGAATCGCGAAAAGGCAGGCAACCCCTGAACCGAGGCAGAGAATAAGAGCGATCTTCCGGGTAAGGAGTTTGATTTCGTTTTCGATGCCGATGTGCGAGTAGCTGAGGATGGCGGCGCCCAGCTGGACCCCGGCGGACTCGATCGGGGCCATGGCATCCACCACCGTTTCCCCCGCGGCGTTGCGATAATGCTCGCTGACCAGCGATTCTCCCGGCTCCGGGCATGTCCCTGCATATTGTTCGCCGATTTTTGCCAGGTTGTTGTGCATGACGATGCGGCAATCGTCATCCACCACCATGGCCTGGGTCACATACTCCTGCGCCATGGTGTAGCGGATAAAGTTACGGAGTTCGGCCAGATCCCTGCTGATGAGCGATCTGGCGCAGACATGGGCCAGATCATAGGCCACCGCCAGGCCGTGGCGATGGTTTTCCTGGTGCAGCGCTTCCCTTACCCGGAAGACAATGAACAGGCCGGTGGCAAGCTGGACGCCGACAACCAGGACGATGACCGGGAGGATTATCTTGGCCTTGAGGGTTCGCATGCAGGCTAGCGGGCCATGGGCACGAATTTTCTGATTTCGTCGAAGTCGCTGTCCTTGGCCTTTACAAACCCGCCCACCTCCGCCGATTCCAAAATCTCTTCCTGCTTGTTGTTTTTCGGGCTAAGGGCGGTCAGAGCCTCGTTGACCCGGGCAATGAGCTTGGCGTCGACTCCGATGCGGGCGGCAAAAACCCAGGTGGGAAGCTCCTCGGTCTGGCCGAGAATCCGCAGCTGTTTGGGCGGGATCTCGCTTTCGGCGTCATTTCCGGGTTCGTTGATATTCTTGAAGGAGTAGTCGCAGACCGCCCCGGCGTCGGCGGTTTTCAAAAAGACGTTGAGGGCGATGGATTCGCAGCTGCCATCGTGCTTGTAGCCGCGGAGATCCTTGTCCGGGTCGATCCCCTTTGCCGCCAGCAACCGTTTTGCCGAGAGGTTTTTTGCCATGTCGTTTTCCGCGCCGAAGATGACGTATTTGCCCTTGAGATCCTCCACGCGTTGCAGGGGGCTGTCCTTGCGGACAATGAGCACGCCCCGGTGCTTGGTCGCGCCTTCCGGGGTCAGGGCCTTGAGCAGCATCTCCCGGTTATAGAGATGGGCCAACCGCACATAGGTATGGGGCGCCTGGAAGGCGAACTCCACCCCTCCCTCCCTGATGAGCCGTTCGAATTCGGGAAAATCCTTGGGGATGACCAGCTTGACCGGCTGGTGGAGCTGCCGAGCCAGGTAGGCGGCAAGGGGTTGATACTCTTTGAAGGTTTTCAGGATCTCGGTGCAGGGGGTGATTGCGATCTGGACCGGCCGCGGTTTTCCGGCCGCCTGTCCTGTCTGGGCAAGGCTCAGGAGAAGCAGGAGTGTGGTCAGAATGCTCCGCAGCCCCTGGCGGGGAAGGCGGAGCAAAAAAGAAGCCGGGTATCTCTGCATGGGCGGTTTCTCCTTGCTGGGTTGAAAGTGCTGCTTCTCCTCTCTTGGATGTTCTGATTGGTATATATTTAGAGCTTATCTATAAATAATTTTCTTGCCAATTTGCCGTGAATCCTTGATAATCCGTCAAAGATAACCAAGACGACGGAGGCATGGCATGGCACGCATTAAAACATGGGAGATTTCTGACGAGTT
>JAJZPC010000073.1 GCA_021811385.1 Deltaproteobacteria bacterium
AGGATTCGATACACCGCACCGGGGAAGCCCCCTTTGCCATGGAGTGCAACAAGGACAGCCTGGCCGGGGCGGTGAGCCAGCGGGCCTGCGTGTTCTGCGGCTCCCGGGTGGTGCTGTACCCAATCGCCGACGCCCTGCACCTGGTGCACGGCCCCATCGGCTGTGCGGTCTACACCTGGGATATCCGGGGCGCCCTTTCCTCCGGGCCGGAGCTGCACCGCTTGAGTTTTTCCACGGACATGCAGGAGAGCGACGTCATCTTCGGCGGCGAGAAAAAGCTCTACAACGCCCTGGTGGAACTCATCGACCGGCACAGTCCCAAGGCGGCCTTTGTCTATTCCACCTGCATCGTGGGGATCATCGGCGACGACATGGCGGCGGTGTGCCGCAGGGTGAGCGAGGAGAAATCCATTCCGGTTCTGCCCGTGCAGTCGGAGGGGTTCAAGGGCAACAAGCGGGAGGGGTACAAGGCGGCCTGCAATGCCATGCGGCAGTTGGTGGGTATGGGCGATATCAGCGGCATCTCCAAGTACAGCCTCAACATTTTGGGCGATTTCAACCTGGCCGGGGAGATCTGGCTGATCCGTGAATATTTCACCAAGATGGGTGTCGAGGTGGTGGCCAACATCACCGGCGACGGGAGGGTGGGGGATATCCAGCGGGCCCACGGCGCTGCGCTCAACGTGGTGCAGTGCTCCGGCTCCACCATGGATCTGGCCAAGATGATGAAAGAGGACTATGGCATCCCCTCGCTGCGGGTCTCCTACTTCGGCATCGAGGACATGGCCGAATCGCTCTATGCGGTAGCCGCGTTTTTCAAGGACGAGGAGATGATGCGGTGCACCCGGGAGCTGGTCAAGGAGGAGCTCTCCCTGATCATGCCGGAGATCATGAAATATCGGCAGGCGTTGGCGGGCAAGCGGGCGGCCATCTACGTGGGCGGGGCGTTCAAGGCGTTTTCCCTGGTCAAGGCCTTCCGCACCATCGGCATGCAGGTGGTCATGGTCGGCTCCCAGACCGGGACCCCGGAGGATTACGAAGAACTCGCAGCGATCACCGACCCAGGCACCATCATCGTGGACGATTCCAACCCCCTGGAGCTCTCTTCGTTTCTCCAGGAAAAGGATGTGGACATCTTCGTGGGCGGGGTCAAGGAGCGGCCCATCGCCTACAAGCTGGGCGTGGCCTTCTGCGACCATAACCACGAGCGCAAGGAGATGCTCGCCGGATTCACCGGCATGCTCAACTTTGCCCGCGAGGTGTACGGGTCGGTGATGAGCCCAGTGTGGCGGTTCGTGCCCCGGAAAAGCGGGGAAGAGATGAGCCACGAACACCACGAAAGGACACGAAATTTGTAACTGCTCAACATCTCATTCTTCACTCCCGCTAGGGGCGAAGCAGAGGAGGTGTCGCTGGATAGTTACCTAAAACTTTAGTGTTTTTCGTGGATTTCGTGGCTCAAAAAAATGAGGACTGTCATGGGCAAGATACTACCGAATTATGTCTCCACCACCAATGCCTGCAAGCTGTGCAAGCCGCTGGGCGCCAGCCTCGCCTTTCGGGGCGTGGAAGGGGCCGTGCCCTTTCTTCACGGCTCCCAGGGGTGCGCCACCTACATGCGGCGCTACATCATCAGTCATTTCAACGAGCCCATCGACATCGCCTCCTCCTCGTTGGGGGAGAAGAACGCGGTCTACGGCGGCGGGGCGAACCTGAAGCTGGGCCTGAAAAACGTGACCGAAAAATACCACCCCGCGCTCATCGGCATCGCCACCACCTGCCTCACCGAAACCATCGGCGACGACGTGAAGCGGCTGCTCTTTGAGTACCGCCAGGAGTTCATGCAGGACGGCGGTCCACTGCTGGTGCAGGTTTCGACCCCAAGCTATTCGGGCACCCACATGGAAGGGTTCCATGCGGCGGTGCGGGGATTGGTGGAGCAGTTGACCGTGGAGTCGGAAGCGAACTCCACGGTGAACATCCTGCCCGGTTTTCTCTCGGCCGCGGATCTGCGGAGCCTCAAGGAGATCGTTGTGGATTGCGGCTTGAGTGCCACCGTGCTGCCCGATTTTTCCGAAACCCTCGACGGCCCGGCCCTGCGGGACTATCCCCTGATTCCCAAGGGCGGGACCAAGATCAGCGATATCCGGGCCATGGGCGGAGCCAAGGCAACGGTGGAATTCGGCCATACCCTGCCGGACCCGCTCTCCGGCGGCAAATGTCTGGAAAAGGACTACGGGGTGGAGCTGCACCGTTTGGGCATGCCGGTGGGCATCCGGGAAACCGACCGGTTTTTTGAGGTGTTGGCCGCGCTTTCCGGTAACCCCATGCCGGAGAAGTACGCCCTGGCAAGGGGTAGGTTGGTGGACAGTTTGGTGGACGGCCATAAGTACGTGTTCGGCAAACGGGCCATTGTCTACGGCGAAGAGGATCTGGTCATCGGCCTGACCTCTTTCCTGGCCGAGATCGGGGTGCAGCCGGTGCTGTGCGCCTCGGGCGGCACCAGCGGCTCCTTTGTTGCAGCCATCGAAAAGGCGGTGGCTGGATTTGGGTTGGAGACGCCCCGAATCCACGAGGGCATGGATTTTTACGAGATAGGCGAACTGGCCGCGGAACTGAAGCCGGATTTTTTCCTCGGCCACAGCAAGGGGTATACCCTGGCGCGGGGGCTGAATATTCCGCTCATCCGGGTGGGCTTTCCCATCCACGACCGGGTGGGCGGCCAGCGGCTGCTGCATATCGGATACCACGGGGCGCAGCAGCTTTTCGACCTGATCGCCAATGCCATGATCGCGGTCAAACAGGACACCTCCGAGGTTGGCTACAGCTATATGTGAAGGGCTCGTAATAGACAGGTGCTTCGACAGGCTCAGCACGAACGGATTTTATACATTCAGTAATCTCCGTTCGCCCTGAGCCTGTCGAAGGGTGTTTTTGAAATTTTGCTAGAGAATGAATCGAGAGACATAAGGGAGAGAAAATCATGAGCGAGATACACAAAGACCTGAACAAACATCCCTGTTTCAACCCGGCCATGAAAGGACAGGCAGGCCGCGTCCATCTGCCGGTGGCGCCGAACTGCAATATCAAATGCAATTACTGCGACCGTAAGTACGACTGCGTCAACGAGTCCCGGCCCGGGGTGACCAGCACCATCCTGACCCCTGAGCAGGCCCTGGTCTACATGGGCAAGGTTCTGGAAAAGGAACCCCGCATCACCGTGGCCGGCATTGCCGGACCCGGAGACCCCTTTGCCAATGCAGAGGCGACCATGGAAACCATGCGGCTGATCAACAAGAATTATCCGCAGATGATTTTGTGCCTGGCCAGTAACGGGTTGGCGATCGGGCCCTATATCCCCGAGCTGGCCGAACTCAATGTCTCCCATGTGACCGTCACCATCAATGCCGTTGATCCGGAGGTGGGGGCCAGGATCTACAGTTGGGTGCGGGACGGCAAGGTCGCCTATCACGGCCGTCAGGCGGCGGAGCTGCTCCTTTCCCGGCAGCTGGAGGCGGTCAAGGCTTTGAAGGCGCACGGAATCACGGTGAAGATCAACTCCATCCTGATTCCGGGGATCAACGACCAGCATATCCTCAAGGTGGCGGAAACCATGCGGGAGCTGGGCGCTGATCTCTTCAACTGCATGGCCATGTTCCCCAATGTGGGCACCCCCTTCGGCACGATCCGCGAGCCGTCCAAGGAGGAGGTCGGCGCGATGCGCACCGAGGCGGAAAAGTTCCTGCCCCAGATGCGCCACTGCACCCGGTGCCGGGCCGATGCCGTGGGGCTGCTCGATCAGGATCGGACCGAGGAGATGCGCGGCTGCCTCTCGGCCTGCGCCCAGCTTCCACCCCTGCCGCCCGAGATCCGCCCCTATGTGGCGGTGGCCACCATGGAGGGGGTTTTGGTCAACCAACATCTCGGCGAGGCCAATCGTTTCCAGATCTATGAGCGCAAGGGGGATGAGTATCTGTTGAAGGAGGAGCGGCTTGCGCCCAAGGTGGGCGGCGGCTTGCAGCGCTGGACTTCGCTGGCCAGGGTTTTGAACGATTGCCGGGCGGTCCTGGTGAGCAACGTGGGGGAAACGCCCCGCGAGATTCTTGAAAAAGGAGGGGTGCGGCCGGTGGAGATGGGCGGGTTCATCATCGACGGCGTGAAGGCGATATACGAAGGCGTCAGTGTCGCGCCCTTGCAAAAACGGAAGAAATCCTGCGCCTCCGGCGGCTGTGTCGGCTCGGGCGGCGGTTGCTCTTGAAGAAAAAACGGAATCAGCGGTCCGGGCTTCCAGTGTCACGGCGAAGATAGGGATTGATGCGGGACGATGGCGTTAGGGGCTGGTTACATTTTTGTTTTTTTTGTTAATTTTTTGTTACTTTTTTGTTCGAAAAAAAGCATTCCATGCGGCATCGTTTTGAATGGAATGAGATATTTTCTCTTTTTATTTCGATGTGTTTTGGTTTTTTTGGGCATCTTGTTCTGGGTTGGCACATAACTTGATTAGGCAAGATGTACGAGTGCTTGTGTGCTCGTCTGCAACCCACAGGGTGCGGATGTCCAAGGTTATTGTTATGGCGTATCAATATCTTTACGAAAGGAGACAGGAGATGAATGGAGTTGCGAGGAAGTTGCTGGCCGGGGTTGCTGTTACAGGAGCATGTCTTTCCATGTTTTCCGGCATGGCCTTTGCCGAGGAAGACAAGCCCACGGCGAATCTGACCGTCGGTGCATACAGCCAGTATATCTGGCGTGGATTTGAGCTGAGCAAGGACAGCGTTGTTGTGCAGCCGTCCATGACCGTGGGGTATAAGGGTTTTTCCGCAAACCTCTGGGGAAACCTCGATACCGACCCGTACTCCGCCACCACGGATGAAACGAACAACTGGAATGAAACAGACATGACCCTGGCCTATGGCTGGGAAATGGGTCCGGTGGCCTTTTCCGTGGGCTATATTTACTACGCCCTTGATGCGGCGGAGGATTCGCAGGAATTTTATGCAAGTGCCGCGCTGAATACCCTTTTGAAGCCGACCCTGACAGTGTACCGCGACACGGATTTCTATCCGGGCTGGTATACGACCCTGGGGGTTTCCCATTCCTTCCCGGTGCAGGGCGACATTACCCTGGATTTGGGCGCCCAGGTGAGCTACCTCGTGGCGGATGAGGCGTCAACCTATGCCGATCCGGATAACGCCAATGATGCCTACAGCAATTTTCATGACGGGGTATTGTCCGTGGGTCTCACCGTGCCGGTGAACAAATACATCACCGTTACTCCGAAGCTCAACTATACCTTTCCTCTGACCAACGATGCCAAGGATCTCATGAGGGCAAGCAGTCAGGATGGGAATGACGACGATTTCATCTACGGCGGGGTTTCCGTGAGCATGGCGTTCTAGCAGGGGCTTTCCCTCTTTTTCCCTGCCCGGCCCGCCTGTCTCGCTCCCTCCCAAGCTGAGACAGGCGGGTTTTTTTTGCGGAAAAAAGTCTTGCGCAACCGTTATATTTTGCTAAATATAACGAAATGAAAAACAACACATCGCAAAACAAGGAAAAGTCGGGCCTCAAGTGGCGCGGAAGGCTCTGGCTCGAAGGCGAGGAGGGCACCTTTCTCGGCTATGGCCGGGTGGTGTTGCTGGAGCGGATCAGGGAGCATGGCTCCCTGGCCCAGGCGGCCCGTTCCATGGAGATGTCGTACAAGCATGCCTGGGATCTTCTCGATTCCATGAACCGCCAGGCAGGCTGCAGGCTGGTGGAGACCTCCCGGGGCGGCAAGAGCGGCGGCGGTGCCAGGCTTACGGTGACGGGCGAGCGGGCAATCGCGGTTTTTTGGCAGTACCATGCGCAGTTTCAAGAGGTATTGCAGGAGATGACCGCGAAGCTGGGGGAGGTGTTGTGTGCAATGGAAAAATCCGATGACGGCCAAAGTTAGGTCTGTCTGCTGTTTACCCTATTAAGGAGATATCCCATGAAACACCTCAAATCCCTGTTGTTCGTCTGCTTCATGCTGCTGGCCGTGCCTGCCCATGCCGGGAAAATCACCGTTGCGGCGGCGGCCGATCTGAAATTCGCCATGGATGAGATCGTCACCGCATTCAAGAGCGCCAATCCCGACGAGGTGATTGACGTCATCTACGGCTCGTCGGGCAAGTTTCAAACTCAGATCCAGCAGGGTGCTCCCTATGATCTTTATTTTTCCGCAGATATCGGGTTTCCCCGCGAGCTGGCCAAGCAAGGCTTTGCCTCCTCCGAGGTAAGGCCCTATGCCCTTGGCCGGATCGTGTTGTGGAGTGCAAGTCTGGACGCCGCCAAAATGACCATGGCCAGCCTGGCCGACCCGAAGATCAGTCGCCTCGCCATTGCCAATCCCAAGCATGCGCCTTACGGCAAGCGAGCGGAAGAGGCCCTGCGCGCGTCGGGTTTATGGGAGAAGCTGGAGCCGAAGCTGGTCTATGGCGAGAACATCGCCCACACCGCCCAGTTCGTCCAGACCGGTAATGCGCAGGTCGGCATCATCGCCCTGTCCTTGGCCGTGAATCCTGAGTTAGCCGGCAGGGGAGGGTACTGGTTGATCCCCGATACCCTGCATGAGCCCCTCGAACAGGGGTACATTATCACCAAGCGGGCCGAGGGCAACGCCCTGGCCAAACGCTTTGCCGATTACATGGGCAGCAAGCCAGCCCGTGCCGTGATGGTGAAGTACGGCTTTGTTTTGCCGGGTGAAAACGCAGGCAAATAGGCGCAAAAATGGTTCCGGAGACAACTATGCTTCTGTTAGGCAGCGACATGCAAGCCATTTGGCTTACCGTAAAGTTGGCGAGCATCGTCACGGTCATCCTCCTGCTGGTCGGTACGCCCATCGCTTGGTGGCTGGTGCGTAGCTGTTCCTGGTGGAAGGGGCCGATTGGCGCTGTCGTTGCCTTGCCCCTGGTTTTGCCGCCTTCGGTGCTGGGATTTTACATGTTGTTGGCGATGGGACCTGATGGCCCTATCGGGCATCTTACTCGGACACTGGGTGTCGGACCCTTGCCCTTCACCTTCGGGGGACTGGTGATTGCCTCGGTGTTTTATTCCCTGCCCTTCATGGTTCAGCCCCTGCAAAACGCATTCGAGGCCATCGGCGATCGCCCGCTTGAAGCCGCTGCGACCTTGGGAGCTTCGCCGCTGGATGCCTTTTTCAGCGTGGTCCTGCCGTTGGCGCGGCCCGGCTTTCTCACCGCGGGTGTTCTGACTTTCGCCCACACCGTGGGGGAATTCGGGGTGGTGCTGATGATAGGCGGCAATCTGCCAGGTATCACCCGGGTGGTCTCGGTGCAGATTTATGACCATGTGGAGGCGCTGGAATATGGCCAGGCCCACCGGTTGGCCGCCGTGATGTTGATCTTCGCTTTCCTGGTGCTGCTGGCGTTGTACGCCTGGCGGCCCGATGCCAAGAAGGGGTGAGGCAATGGAGACGATTGAGGCGCGGTTTCATGTTGACTGGCCTGGTTTTTTGCTCGATGTCGATTGTGTCCTGCCGGACCGGGGCGTGACCGCATTGTTCGGGCATTCCGGCTCCGGCAAGACCACATTGCTCCGCTGCATCGCGGGCCTTGAACGCGCCCGGCAAGGGTTTCTGTCATTCAAGGGCGAAATTTGGCAGGACGACACCACTTGGCGGCCCACGCACAAGCGGCCTCTGGGATACGTGTTCCAGGAAGCCAGCCTGTTCCCGCACCTGACTGCGCTTGGGAATCTGCGTTATGGCATCAGGCGGGTTACCACGGAACACAAGGTGAGCCTGGATCAGGCCGTGGAACTTCTGGGTATCGGTCATTTGCTTGACCGGAAAGCGGATCGGCTTTCCGGCGGCGAGCGGCAGCGGGTCGCCATTGCCAGGGCGCTGGCGGTCAGCCCCCGCCTTCTGCTCATGGACGAGCCGTTGGCTGCGCTCGATCTCAAGCGCAAGCAGGAAATCCTGCCCTACCTGGAACGGTTGCATGACGAGTTGGAGATTCCCGTACTCTACGTCAGCCATTCGCCCGACGAAGTGGCCCGGCTGGCCGACCATCTCGTTGCCATGGAAGACGGCAGAATAGTGGCCAGCGGCCCCCTGGTGGAAACCCTGGCGCGGATCGATTTGCCGATCCGGCTTGGCGAGGATATCGGCGTGGTGCTCGATGCCGTCGTGGGGGAAAGAGACGAGGCCTGGCATCTTGCCCGGATGGATTTCCAGGGCGGCAGCCTGTGGACAAGGGATATGGGTGCCGCTACAGGCAGCAGGATGCGGGTCCGGGTCCTGGCCAGGGATGTGAGTTTGACCCGGGAGTTACAAGTCCAGACAAGTATTCAGAACCTCTTGCCTGCAAGGGTGTCCGCCATTGCCGATGACGAGCATCCGGGATTGGCGCTGGTACGCATTCAGGTCGGGGCGTCGGTTTTGATTGCCCGCCTGGCGAAACGAGCGGTGGCTGCGCTTGAGCTGTCGCCCGGCCAAGAAGTCTGGGCTCAGGTAAAGACTGTGACTTTGCTGGAATAGCGTGGGGTCCTCTATGCTCCACGAC
The DNA here is from genome assembly GCA_021811385.1 of Deltaproteobacteria bacterium. Lineage (GTDB taxonomy): Bacteria > Desulfobacterota > Desulfobulbia > Desulfobulbales > Desulfurivibrionaceae > Thiovibrio. The sequence continues at coordinate 8,544 of JAJZPC010000073.1, forward strand.
AGGCAGTGAGAAAAAGAATGTCTTCGCGCATGATGGCGGCGGCATCGAGTGCGTGAGGTGACAGCCATGGAACATGTGCGAGGCTTGGTGGACAGCACCCTGCGCGAGGGCAGCCAGACGGTGGGCGTCGCCTTCACCCTGGAGCAGAAGGTGGCCATTGCCCGGGATCTCGTGCGGGTCGGGGTCGAAGAGGTGGAGGTGGGGATCGCCTCGCCCCTGGACAAAGAGCTGCCCGAGCTGGTCGCCCGCTGCCGCGCAGAGGCTGGCGTGCGCCGCCTGGGCTTGTGGTGCCGCTGCCGGGATGAGGATATCGCCTGCGCTCTGCAACTGGCTCCGGATGTGCTTTCCCTCTCTGTTCCGGTTTCCGATCTCCACATCGCCACCAAGCTGAATCGGGGGCGTGCGGCAGTGGCCAAGATGGTGGCCAGGTCGATTGCCAAGGCGAAGAGGGCGGTGCCCTATGTTTCCCTGGGGCTGGAGGATGCGACCCGGGCCGAGCCCCGTTTCCTGCGCGAGATCGTCAGTGTTGCCTGTGCAAACGGGGTGGACCGCATCCGCATCGCCGACACGGTGGGGGTGGCCACCCCCGGCTCCATTGCCGCCCTGGTCCGCGAGCTGCGGGAATTTGCGGTGGAGATCGGGGTGCATATGCACAATGACTTCGGCATGGCCACGGCCAATGCCATTGGTGCCCTGGAGGCAGGAGCCCATTGGGCCGACGTCACTGTTCTGGGTCTGGGCGAGCGGGCCGGAAACAGCCGGTTGGAAGAGGTGGCCGGCTATTTGGCCCTGCAAGGCAGCAGATCTTACGATACAACGCTGTTCCGGCCGCTGGCCCTGTTGGCCGGGGAATGCGCGGGCAGAAGCATCGCCCCCCATCATCCCGTGGTCGGGGCGGAGATCTTTGCCTGCGAAACCGGGCTGCACCTTGCCGGGCTTACCAAAAATCCGACCACCTATGAGCCTTATGCCCCGGCCCTGGTCGGGGCGGAGCGGAAACTCATCTACGGCGGAAAGATCGGGCGGCGGGGGATGATTGAACGGTTGCACCAGTTGGGGGTGCAGGTGCAGGAGGCGCAGGTGGGGAGGTTGGCGGATTCCTTTCGGAGTCAGTGCCGGGTGTTGGGCAGGCCGCTCCGTGATCCGGAGGTGTTGCGTTTGGTTGCTGAACAGGGGGCATGATCCGTGCGGCCTGTGCTCGGACACTGCAAACTGGTCAGTTGTTGTTTTCGTTTTAACCGTTTGAAGTAACCGTTTCCGGTTGACCGAGAGTTTCGGCATCATCATCGTCCGAGGCTTGGCCCGCTACGCGAATGCTCTAGTCTCTGAATTACACGCTCAGCTTCTTGCTCCGCCTGCACGAGCCCCTTACTTAGCTCCCGCACATCTTCGAAGACGATAGCGGACTTTAGGCCGTCCTTGTCTACAGAAACCGCTAATCCGCCGCATGTTCCCCCAGTCGCTTCAGCAAGCTTTCCGATGTAGTACGTAAAGTCCTCTGGAGAGACTCCACACTCGAATGAGTTCGGCGAGATGTATCGTTTGCAGAAGTTCGTGTCGCCAACCCACTGGCGAGCCTCTTGATTCTTTGCGGCCAAGTCGACGTATGGCAGGAACGCCAAACATTGTGCATTGGAGTCCGAATATGCCGTTGCGATAGCAATGTAATGGCACCGCTTTGATATTTCCACGAACCTTGAATCGGTAACAGACTGAAGCATCCGCCGGAGCGGGGCTTTGCTCTCCTTTCTTAGTTCTCCAGCAAGCTCCGTGTGGTCTCGCTTAAATTCGACGATGATGCACTTTCCGCCAATCGATGTTAGAAGATCTCCAACAAGGTGCTCCCCCTTTCGGGTTTGCTGGTATAGCTCGATTGCCACTGAGGTTCGACTACCTCTCCTTACGGAGCTGAACATGTACCCGAGCGAAAATATGAAGGTGCCGATGTATACGTTTTCGTATGTTGGTCGCATTGCGCGCCTCTTATGATGCCGAACATGCGATATGCCGGACGGGCTAATATGCTTATATACAGGTGGCTGCATAGCACAATATTTGCCCGTACTGCGTAATATTTTTTCATCCCGCTACATGCGGTAGACGTTAACTTTCGCGAAAAAATCTTATTGATATTGCGCAAATATTGTGTTGATGCTATTCAGCATCCAGCTCGTTCTTAACAAAAAAAGCTGATTTATTTTCTTGGACAGCCGTGCATGTCCGGTGCAAGTCAAACGTTCAGTGCCAGTCCAGTACATCAATGGAGTTATCCTAGCAAAAGATCCCCTCAACACAAAGACAAAAAAATACGGAGGGAAACCGTTCGCCCCTCTGCACCTTGATCCAAGAAAATTATGGTCCCTTCTGCACAACAGAATGCTTGAACATTTCCCCTTCTGGCTCTAAGCTGCAATAGGCACTCCACCCTTGGAGATGCCGACCGCAATGAGGCCTATCATGAACAAAGACAATATATTCTCGCTGCTGGACCGCACCGGTCCGTTTGCCACCGGAGACCACCCTCCATCCCTGGCCCCGCTTTTCTCCGAGGCGCGGCAGTTCGCCAGGGAGCTGGCCGAGGCCGGCATGGCCACCCGCTACCGGATTTTGCGCAACCAGATCTTCGAGTTTCTTGATGTCCGGTCCTTCCGCGAAATCCAGGCGATCATTACTGATCCGGTTCGGCGTAAAAATATTCTTAATACCGTTTTCTCCAGCAATAGGTGCGGTAGGCAAAAGGTTGCGGCATGAGTGAGCGGTTAACTCTGGAGGATATTTCTCTGCTGGCTGAATCCGTCGAGCTGGAGTGCAAAGCAGCGCAGGGGCGCAATGGCCAGGGCGAATTGCCTGCTGATTTTTGGTCCACCTACAGTGCCATGGCCAATACCGAGGGCGGCGTGATCCTGCTGGGAGTGCAGGAAAAGTCTCGGGGCGTGTTTCAGGTGGCGGGTTTGGCCCAGGTGGAGCGGGTGCGCAAAGCCCTGTGGGACAACCTCCACAACCCAAAACAGGTGAGCGTGAATTTGCTCGTGGAACGGGATATTCAGCCGGTTTTGGTGGAGGGTAAAATCGTGCTGCGGGTGGATGTGCCCCGCGCCAGCCGCCAGCAACGGCCTGTTCATCTGGGTTCCAACCCTTTTGGTAGCACCTATCTGCGTCGTCATGAGGGTGATTACCGGGCCGATGATGAAACGGTGCGCCGGATGATGGCGGAACGGGTGGAAGATTCCCGTGACGAGCGGATTTTGAAGGGGTTTGATTTTGCCGACTTGGACATGGATTCGTTGGCTGCCTATCGCAATCGTTTTTCAGCGGCAAAGCCAGGCCATGTGTGGCTGGATCTTCCCCTGCCCGAGTTTGTTGAGCGGATCGGTGCTTATGGCAGAAATCGCGAGGAAGGGTATTCCGGCCCGCGCTTGGCTGGGCTGTTGATGTTTGGCCGCGCCGAGGTGATCCGCGATGCTCTGCCGCATTACATGGTGGACTATCAGGAGCGTGCGGAGCCCAAGGCGGAGAAACGTTGGATTGATCGGTTGGTTCCGGATGGTACTTGGTCGGGCAACCTCTATGACTTTTTTCGTCGGGTTTACCAGAAACTTACGGCTGACCTGAAAGTGCCTTTCCAGTTGCAGGCGGGTCAGCGCATCGAGGACACGCCTGTGCATGAAGCGTTGCGCGAGGCTTTGGTGAATACCCTGATTCATGCCGATTTTTCAGGGCGGGTGTCGGTTTTGGTGGTGAAGCGGCCTGACATGTTCGGTTTTCGCAACCCTGGATTGATGCGGGTGCCTCCCGCGTTGGCGGTGCAAGGCGGCAACAGCGATTGCCGTAATCGCCGCCTGCAAACCATGTTTCAGTTGGTGGGGTACGGCGACCATGCCGGTTCGGGGATTCCGAAGATCTATCGTAACTGGGAAGGGCAGCACTGGCGCCGTCCCCTGCTGTATGAACTCCCCGACCCTGAGCAGACCTTGATGGAGTTGCGCATGACCAGCCTTGTGCCGGCGGAAACTCTGGCCGAGTTGGAAAGGCACCTTGGTTCGCGGTTCACGGCCATGCCCGAGTTGGAACGATTGGCGCTGGTGACGGCTGTGGCCGAAGGAATGGTTAACCATACCCGTTTGCGCGAGATTTCCACCGATCACCCGGCCGACATCACCAAGATGCTGGCGCATCTCGTTCGGGACCGGTTGTTGGTGCCGGAGGGCGTTGGCCGTGGCATGGTTTATTGTCCCCGCTTGGGAGGGTTAAAACCCCCACCTTTCAGGTGGCAGCTTTAGCGTAGAATTGCTAAATTTTGAGTCATGACATACAGACATGGCTCACATACGGTATTCACCATCCACCTGCA
>JAJZPC010000006.1 GCA_021811385.1 Deltaproteobacteria bacterium
GATGGCTTTCCAGGGGTATCCCTATGCCACCAGAAAGACCGGCGGCCTCGGGATCGGGTTGACCATCTCCCAACAGCTCATTGAGCTCATGCATGGAAAAATCGGCATGAAAAGCGCGCCAAGCAAGGGAAGCACTTTTTTTGTCGATCTTGACCTGCCGGTGGCCAAGGAAGGAGATGCCCGGTCCGCCATGGAGCCACGACCGGCAGGCCCCATGGCGGGCGCCGACGGGCAACGCTACAAGGGGATCGGCATGAATATTCTTATCGCGGAAGACAACCCGGTAAACCAGAAGTTGCTCCGCCTCATGCTTGAGATGAATGGCCACAAGGTGCAGGTAACCGGCGACGGCAAGGAGGCCGTGGCCGTTTTCCAGAGCGAGAAGGTTGATCTTGTCCTGATGGATGTGCAGATGCCGGGGATGAACGGCTTTGAGGCAACCGCCACCATCCGGGAGCTTGAAAAGGCCACCGGCAAGCATGTGCCGATCATTGCCGTTACCGCCCATGTCATGCCGGGCTATAAGGAGGAGTGCCTCAAGGCGGGCATGGACAACTATCTGTCCAAGCCCTTCCGCATGCAGGAACTTTTCGCGATAATCGAAGAAACCCTTGCCCAATTGAACAGTCCGGCCCGAAATTGAGATGGCTGCCTATATTGTAAGACGTCTGCTGCTCATGATCCCCACCCTTTTCGGGATCATGCTGGTCACCTTTGCCGTCACCCAGTTCGTGCCGGGCGGACCGGTGGAACGGATGCTTGCCCAGTTGCAGGGGCAAGACCGCGCCGGCGGCGAGATCCGCGCCAGCCGCGGCATGGATCTCTACCAGGGCAACAAGGGGCTCGACGAAGAGCGGGTGGCGCAGCTTACCCAGCTGTACGGCTTTGACAAGCCTCCGGCTGAGCGCTTCCTCTCCATGATGAAAAACTACCTGGTCTTTGATTTCGGCCAGAGCTATTACCACCACAGCAGCGTCTCGGTCCTGGTCATTTCCAAACTGCCTGTTTCCATGTCCCTTGGCTTGTGGTCCTTTCTCATCGTCTACGGGGTCTGCATCCCGCTCGGCATCTCCAAGGCCATGCGGGAAGGCTCCCGGTTCGATGTCGCCACCACCACCGTCATCCTGATCGGCTACGCCATTCCCGGCTTTGTCCTGGCCATCGCCCTCATCGTCCTCTTTGGCGGCGGGAGTTTTTTCAGCATCTTTCCCTTGCGGGGGCTGGTCTCGGACAACTGGGCAGAGATGGGGGTGGCGGCCAAGGTGGCGGACTATCTCTGGCACATGGTTCTGCCCGTGCTCTCCAGCACGGTGGGCAGCCTGGCGGTCATGACCCTGTTGACCAAAAACTCCTTTCTCGAAGAGATCCGCAAGCAATACGTGCTCACCGCCAGGGCCAAGGGGTTGAGCGAAAACCGGGTTCTGTACCGGCATGTGTTCCGCAACGCCATCATCCCCATCATCACCGGTTTTCCAGGTTCCTTCATCACCGCCTTTTTCACCGGCAGCCTGCTGATCGAGACCATCTTCTCCCTGGACGGCATGGGGCTGCTTGCCTACGAATCCATGCTCAACCGCGATTATCCGGTGGTGCTGGGCACCTTGTATTTTTTCACCATCATCGGGTTGATCTCCCGGTTGTTGTCGGACCTGAGCTATGTGGTGGTGGACCCGCGCATCAGTTTTGAAAGTGTGGAGTCCCGCTGAGCATGCAACCGACCCCCCAGAAACTCTCCTCCCGGCGCTGGCGGCGCTTCAAGGCCAACAAGCGCGGCTATTACAGCCTGATCCTCTTTTCGGTCTGCTTTATCCTCTCCTTAGGCGCGGAGATTCTCAGCAACGACAAACCCCTGCTGGTTTCCTACCAGGGGAGCTTGTATTTCCCCCTGTTTCGCGAATACCCGGAAACAACCTTTGGCGGGGAATTCGAAACCGAAACCGATTACCAGGATCCCTTTATCAGGCAAAAGCTCACCACCGGCGGGAATCATGCCCTGTTCCCGCCCAACCCCCACAGCTACGCCTCGATCAACCTCCAGCTCAACCAACCGGTCCCCTCCCCGCCCGATGCGGATAACCATCTGGGCACCGACGACCGGGGCCGCGATGTCCTGGCCCGGCTGCTCTACGGTTTTCGCCTCTCGGTGCTTTTCGCCTTTGCCCTCACCTTTGTCGGCACGGTCGTCGGCATCATCACCGGGGCGGTGCAGGGCTATCTCGGCGGGCGCACCGACCTGTTCATGCAGCGCTTCATCGAGATATGGAGCGCAATGCCCGAGCTGTACCTGCTGATCATCTTTGCCTCGATCTTCAAGCCCAGCGTGCTCCTGCTTTTGATCCTGCTTTCGATCTTCGGCTGGATGGGGCTGGCGGATTACGTGCGGGCCGAGTTCCTCAAGGGCCGCAACCTCGATTATGTCAAGGCGGCCAAGGCGCTGGGCGTGGGCAACATCACCATCATGTTCCGCCACCTGCTCCCCAACGGCATGACCCCAGTGATCACCTTTTTGCCCTTCCGTCTGAGCGGCTCGATCCTGGCCCTCACCAGCCTCGATTTCCTGGGTCTCGGCGTACCCGCCCCCACCCCGAGTCTCGGCGAGCTGCTGGCCCAGGGCAAGAACAATATCGAGGCGTGGTGGCTTTCCCTGACCACCTTCGGGGTGCTGGTCGGCACCCTGGTCCTGCTGATCTTTATAGGTGAAGCGTTGCGGGAAACCTTTGATCCGAGGAAGGTGTAGCTTATAAAAAATCCCCCCTCGCCCCCCTTTTTCAAAGGGGGGATTCTGCAAAAAAAGATGAATTCGAATGGATTGAGGGAAGGAACGTATTCTTTTTACCTCCCCCTTTGCAAAAGGGGGATTGAGGGGGATTTCATAAAGGATGATCCATGCTGCTTGAGCTGAAAAATCTCTCCGCCGGTTTTTACTCGGACCGTGGCTTTACCCCGGTGCTGGATAAGGTCTCCTTCTCCATCGCTCCCGGAGAAACCGCGGCCCTGGTGGGCGAATCCGGGTCCGGCAAATCGGTGACCGCCCTTTCCATCCTGGGGCTGCTGGAGAAAGACGCAGCCAGGATCGAAGGGCAGATCCTCTTCAATGGCGAAGATCTGGTGGCCTTTCCGGAGACCCGGCTGCGGAGGATTCGCGGCAACCGGATCGCCATGATTTTTCAGGAACCCATGACCTCGCTCAATCCGGTCTACTCCATCGGCGCCCAGCTCATCGAGCCGCTGCTCCTGCATCAGAATCTCGATAAAAAAGCGGCGGCGAAAAAGGCCGAGAACCTCCTGGAGCGGTGCGGGATTACCGACGCGCCCCAGCGGCTGAACAGCTTCCCCCACCAGCTTTCCGGCGGCCAGCGTCAGCGGGTGATGATCGCCATGGCCCTGGCCTGCCGCCCGGATCTCCTGATCGCCGACGAGCCGACCACGGCGCTGGACGTCACCATCCAGGCGCAGATCCTGGCCTTGATCAAGGAGATCCAGCAGGAGCTGGGCATGGCGTTGCTGCTCATCACCCACGATCTCAACATGGTGGAAAAGATCGCAGGGCAGGTCCATATCATGCACCAGGGCCGAATCGTGGAAAGCGGCCCCACCGGTGAGGTGTTTCGCAACCCGCAAGATCCCTACACCATCCATCTGCTGAACAGCGTGCCCCACGAAGCACCCATCCCCAAGGACAACCCACCCCCGCTCCTTGCCGCGGCCAACCTCTCCTGCCACTTCCCGATCAAGGCCGGTTTCTTGCGGCGCACGGTGAATACGATCAAGGCGGTGGACGGGGTGAGCCTTACCATCAAGCAGGGCACCACCTTCGGGGTGGTCGGTGAATCAGGCTCGGGGAAAAGCACCCTGGGCATGTGCCTCCTGAAGCTGGTCAACAGCCGGGGAAGCCTGCTCTATGAGGGGCGCGATCTGCTGACCCTGTCCAACAGCCAGTGGCGGCCCCTGCGCCGTGATCTGCAGGTGGTGTTCCAGGATCCCTTTTCCTCCCTGTCGCCCAGGCTCAATGTGGGGCAGATCGTGGGCGAGGGGTTGAGCGTGCATGGCTTGGGCAACCGGGAGGAGCGAAAACAACGGGTGGCCGAGGCGTTGATCGAGGTCGGCCTTGAACCGGGGATGATCGAACGCTATCCCCATGAGTTTTCCGGCGGCCAGCGGCAGCGGATCGCCATTGCCAGGGCGGTGGTGCTCAAGCCCCGCTTCCTGGTGCTGGACGAGCCCACCAGCGCCCTGGACATGACCATCCAGGCCCAGATCATCGAGCTCTTGAAGAGCCTCCAAGCCAGGCATAATATCACCTACTTCTTCATCTCCCACGATCTGCGGGTGATCAAGGCCATGGCCGACGAGGTGGCGGTGATGCAAAACGGCCGCATTGTCGAGTCCGGCCCTGCAACGCAGCTCTTTGCCAGCCCCTCCCACCCCTATACCCAAAAGCTCTTTTCCGCAGCCTTTGACCTGGCGCCGGTCTAGGCAGCCTGCGCCATTTTTTCCCCTGACAGCCACGCGTTCTTTTGTTTTGACAAGCCAATCATCGACATGTACAATTGTACATATGAAAATCGTAGCCGACACCAATATCTTCCTGGCAACCGCACTGAACGAGCCTGAAAAAAAGGCAATCATTGCCATTACGTGCGGACACGAACTCATAGCCCCGGAAATTTTGCCGTTTGAAATCGGAAATGCCTTGTCGGCTATGGTCAAAAGGGAACGGCTGAATCGCAAGGAAGGGTTGTCGGCCTACGACGAGATACAGAAGATTCCCGTTGAACTGCGCAGCATCGATATCCGCAAGGCGTTGACCATCGCGGGCCAGCACAAGATATATGCCTATGACGCCTACTTTCTCGAGTGCGCACGGGCTACCCACAGCCCGCTGTTCACCTTGGATGCCGCCCTGAAAAAAATCGCCGTCAAACTTGGCATTACACTGCTGGAGGTGGAACCATGAAGGCTTACAATTATTCGGATGCCCGCAAACGCCTTTCCGAGGTGCTCGATATCGCCAAAAACGAAGAGGTGTTGATCAAGCGCAGGAGCGGGGAGACCTTTTCCCTGGTCCTCAAGAAATCAACCCAGTCCCCTTTCGATATCCCAGGGATCACAACCAAGGCGACGACCGAGGATATCCTGGCGGCGATCAGGGATTCCCGCTCGCGTTAAGCACAAACCAGGATTGGTCAATCCGGCCCTGCAACGCAGCTCTTTGCCGGCCCCTCCCACCCCTATACCCAAAAGCTCTTTTCCGCGGCCTTTGACCTGGCGGCGGAGTTTTTCAACCTGGCCAGAGGCAAGGGCATCCAAGGCTCCAACACGGATTACCTCCTCTGTGCCGTGGCGCATCGCCACCGGTTGCCCATTTTCACCACGGACCAGGATTTCGAGCGCTACGCCTCGGTGGTGCCGATCCGCTTGTACCAGCCGCGCCCGCGGTAGCGTTTCCGGCGGAAGATTCAGCTTTTGGGGATAGCCCCAAGCTCCGATCATATCCTGATTCCTGATAAAAGCGCGGACAGGATTATTTCTCTGCCCAGCAGTGCGAAGGCGGAGAAAAATCGCCCGCCTGACTTAGGTCAATGTTTTTAGCGTCGTTCCTGGTAGGCTGGCGCCAGGAAAACAATCAAAGGAGATGGCGATGCATTCCGCGCAAAAACAACCGGCAGCCCAGCCCCGGATCGACCTTCACACACTGCGGCTGCTGGTGCAGTCCGGCTTTCTGCTGATCTGCCTCTACAGCGGTTACCGCTTTTATCGGTTCTACCTGTGGGCCATGGGCAATTCCGCGACCTTTGTGGAGCGCCCTCCGGCAATCGAGGGGTTTTTACCGATCAGTGGCCTGGTCAGTCTCAAGCGCTTCCTGCTGACCGGAAGTTATGATCGCATCCACCCTGCCGCCTTGACCATTTTCATCGCCGCCCTGCTGATCGCTATTTTTTTCCGCAAGGGTTTTTGCGGCTGGATCTGTCCGGTCGGCTTCGTCTCCCATCTGGTCGAAAGAGTTGCCCGGCGGCTGAAAATGCTCCGGCGTCCGCCGAACTGGCTGGATTATCCCCTGCTCAGCCTCAAGTACCTCCTGCTGGCTTTTTTCTCCTGGATTATCCTGGGTAAGATGGACCTGGCCGCCATCGAAGCTTTTACGGATACCCCTTACAACCTGGTGGTGGACGCCCGGATGCTGCTCTTTTTCATCGCCCCGTCCGCCACCACCGTTTGGGTGGTGAGCATCCTGGTGATCGGCTCCTTTTTTCTGCGCAACTTCTGGTGCCGTTATTTCTGCCCCTACGGGGCGTTAATGGGAATCCTCTCCTGGTTTGGTCCGCTGCGGGTCAGCCGGGACGAGCAAAGTTGCATCAACTGCAAGAAATGCGAGAAGGCATGCCCCGGCTCGATCCGGGTTGCCGAACAGATTGTGGTGACCAGCCCGGAATGCCTCGGGTGCCTGGAATGCGTGGCAACCTGCCCGGTGCACGACTGCCTGCGGGTTTCCACCTACCGGCGCGTGAAACTGCCGTCATGGCTTCTGCCGCTGGGGGTTCTGTTTATTTTTTTTCTCGCCTGGGCGGTGGCCAACCTAACCGGCCATTGGCAATCAACGGTGCCTCCGGAGATCCTGAAGAGCTATTACCCGATGTCCTTTACTATCGGCCATCCGTAATCATCTGCGTTGCGAGGCACATCCCCCGGACCCCGGGCGGGCCGCCATCACCGGCGCAAGGCCGCGATTCTGCTCCGCAGCCATTCTTCCAGCGGCGGGTTCAGGCGATGCACCGTGCCGCCCGGCAGCCGTCCGTCTTCCCGCACCGCCGCCTCGAAGAGCCCGGCGGGCACCTCCACCTTGGCCAATTCCTCGGCGCCGGCCATGTTCCGGCGGATGAGAGTCGCCTGGGGCGGCGTCTCCCAGTCGAACAACACGAAATAGACCGATTCGTCACGCATGGAACTGACGAAGTCGTGGCCCCGGGTCCAGCCCGATCCCCATTCGAGATACATGTCCACCGCCTTTTCAGGGGTCATCTGCCAGTCGATGGACTCCATCAGTTGATGCTGACGGCAAAGCTCTTCTGCATTCATCATGATCGCGCGCCTCCTCTGGATGAAACAACGTTGAACAACCGGTTGCTCCCATCATAGAGTACGACGGCTCCCCCACGCCTTGACCTGGGTCAAGGCGGATTTTTTTCAGTGCTCATCTTCCGCTCAGGGAATGATCCGGGATGTCCCAGGAAGAAAGGCTGTGCAATGTTAATATTAAATTCAATCTCCATCCTTTCCCGCCGCAAAACCTGCTTTCTTTCACTCCAAAATCTGGTACCCTTTCATGGAGATACGCAGGAAAGTGGACGCAACCGGGAGGAATTCGGCATGGAGGCCGTGAGATGACCGCAACCAGAATAACCATTGACCCCCTGACCCGGGTGGAAGGGCATCTCAAATTCGAGACCCGGATCGAGAACGGGGTGGTTGCCTCGGCCCGGACTTCGGGCATGCTCTTTCGCGGCATTGAAAAGGCGCTCATCGGTTATGATCCCCGCACCGCCTTGCAGTTGACCCAACGGGTCTGCGGCGTCTGTCCGTATGCCCACGCGGAAGCGGCCGCCCTGGCCCTGGAAGACGCCATGGGCATCCGCCCCAATGCCAACGGGCAATTGCTCCGCAACCTCATTGTCGGCGCGTATCAGGTGCAGGATTGCCTGTTTCATTTTTATCAACTGAGCGCCCTGGATTTCATCGACGTCACCACAGTGCTCGATTACCGGGGGGCGGACCCCGGCTTGAGCACGATGCGGGACTGGGTGCGCAATGAGACCCGTTCCCAGCGGATCTTTCCCGCCGCCCCTTTTCTCCCCGCTTACAAGGGCAATGTGTCGAAGGATAAGGAATACTCCCTTTCGGCGGTGCGCAATTACCTGGAATCCTTTGCCGTGATGGCCGACCTGCACAAGATGGTGGCCCTGTTCGGCGGCAAATCCCCCCACCCCGTGGCCATTGAGGCGGGCGGGCTCACCACCCGGCCGACCATCGGCAACCTCGCCCAATACCGCACCTTGCTCAATCGGGTCGAGCGCTTTGTCCATTCCTGCTACCGGGAAGATATCCTGGCGGTGGCTAAGGCTTTTCCGGCCTATTTCAAGGAAGGACGCGGCTACGGCAATTTTCTCTCGTTCCCCTATTTCCCGGACGCCTCGGGCAAGAACCATTTCTTTGCCGGTGGCGCGACCATTGCGGGCAAGCACACCCTCCTCGACCTCAATGCCATTACCGAAGACCACGCCTACAGTTACTACAAAAACAAGGCCGGCCAGGGGATCAAGCCCCTGGGGGCAAATCGGCTCGAACCCCTGGACTGGCAAGAGTTCCAGCGCGAGGAACAGCGGGAGGACGGAAAATACAGCTGGAGCCGCGCCCCCCGCTACGGCGGCAAGGTCATGGAAACCGGGGCTGCGGCGCGGGTGGTGAACACCTATCACGCAGGCCGCAATCCGGCCCTGCGCAAACTGGTGGACCGGCTCAACCGGGATCTCGGCATCGGTTTAAAAGACTACAATTCGGTGCTGGGCCGCCATTTGAGCCGGTATATCACGGTCTCGCTTTTAATCAACCGGCTCAAGGAACAGGTCGAGCAGGTCGAGCCGGGGGTGCTCGGTTTCAGCGAAAAGGAAATGCCCCGCAACGTTAAGGGCATCGGGATTACCGAGGCTTCGCGCGGCGCCCTCGGCCATTGGGTGAAAATCGATAATAAGGGCTTGATCGAAAACTATGAAATGGTGATGCCCACCACCTGGAACATGGGCCCGCGGGACGCCTCCGGACAACCGGGGGCGGTGGAACAAATGTTGATCGGCACCCGGATCGCTGATCCGGCCAACCCCCTGGAATTGGCCCGCATCGTCCGCTCCGCCGATCCCTGCGTCGCCTGCTCGGTGCATTAAAATGGCTATCACCCTGAATCGACGAAAATTTCTGCAAAGAATGTATCAGGTGGTGATCGCGGCCGGAGCCGCGCCGCTGCTCTCCTTCGACGAGTTGCTGGCCGCCGATGCCACCCCTTCGTCCGCAGGCTGGTTGCGCCCCAACCTGATCTGGCTGCAGGGAGCGTCCTGCTCCGGCTGCTCCACCTCGTTTCTCAATGTCGAGCAGATAACCATTCTGGACTTTCTCACCTATTTCAGCCGGGTGCTGTACCATCCGAATCTCTCTACGGCCACCGGCGATCAGGTGCCGCGGATATTGACCAAGGTTGCCGTTTCCGACAAGCCGTATATCCTGATCATGGAGGGCGCTATCCCCGTTGGCATGCCCCATGCCTGCATGATGGCCGACCGCCCCATCGGCGAATGGGTAAAAGGTCTGGCCGCGAAAGCCTCTGTCTGTATCGCCGCCGGAACCTGCGCCGCCTCGGGCGGGGTGGCAAAAATGGCCGGCACCCTCACCGGCGTCGCCTCGCTTGATGATTTTCTCAGACAGCGGGGGATCAAGACCCCGGTGGTCAACCTGCCCGCCTGTCCCATGCACCCCGAGCATTTGGTTTACACCCTGCTGCATTTCATCAAGAGCAAGCGGTTGCCGGAACTGGACGATGCGCGGCGTCCGCGGCAGTTCTTCACCCATTCGGTCCATGAACGCTGCCCCCGCTACCCCGCCTTTCAGGCCCGGGATTTCGCCCTCCGCATCGGCGAGGAAGGCTGCCTGCTGGAATTGGGCTGCCAAGGGCCGGTTACCTACAACGATTGCGTCGCCATCGGCTACAACGGCAATACCAACAACTGCGTTCGGGCCGGGCACCCCTGCATCGGCTGCGCCGGCGAGCTGTTCCCCCGTCCCCGGCTCTATCACACCCACGATGATCCCAAGGCAAAGACCGGGGTTGTTGTGAAAAAATCCTAGGAGGAGGCCGGAGATGGAAAAACCGAAACCGGGCAACCGGGAGCCCAACCCAGACCGGGTGGTGCCGCGCTTTCTCCTGATAGCCTTCTCCTGCCTGTTGCTGATCTCGGTGGTGGCCGGGATCATCTTCCATTACTACCAGAAGCAGATGATGAACCGCACCATCCGCGAGCAGGGCCACGGCATCCTCTCCAGCTATGTTTCCCAGACCCGCGATTCCATCGAAAAAGGCCAGCGCAAGACCTTTCAATTGGTGATGGACAACATCGCCCAGCTGGAAGGGGTGACCGCCACCACCCTCTACCCCCGCGAAGGGTTGATGAACTACCATTCCGGCACGGTTACGGTGGGGCTGCCCTTTGTCCATAGTCAGCCGGCCGGGTTTGTCAGCACCAATCTCGACCTGTACGAAAAAACCAGGGGGATGTTCCTGCGCAAGGACTGGCACCTGGTCGGTCGTTTCGATTCCGCCGCCGGCCAGGCCCATCTGGCAAAAGTCCAGAACCGCTCCTGCACCGAATGCCATTACGTTTTGGATAAAAATCTCCGCTTCGACGCCCAGAACCGGGCCGAGGTGCTCGACGCCCGCGAGGCCCATTTTTACGAACGCATCCCGGTGGAGGACAAGTGCACCGTCTGCCATACCTACTGGAAGACCGGAGAGACCGCCGGGGTGCTGGGGGTGACCATCGATAAAACCACCTTCCTGCAGCAGACGGCGGAGAGCACCCGGCAGCTCATCTACATCCTGCTGGCCAATGCCACGGTGGTGTTGTTGGTCACCTTTCTCATCGCCACCATGTACCGGCGCATTCTCATCACCCGGAGCCAACTGGCCGACAAGAGCGATCGTCTGTCCGGCCTGCTCAACAACTCGGGCCAAGGCTTTCTCTCCTTTGGCCCGGACCTGACGGTGGAACCGGAATACAGCCGGGAATGCGTGACCTTTTTCGGCAAGGAGGTGGCCGGTGAATCCGTGGCCGCCCTGCTTTTTCCCGAAGAGAGCGAGGAGCAGACTCGTTTTGGCTCCAATATTGAACGGATCTTACAGACCGCCGACGAATTTCAGCGCGACATCCTGCTCTCACTGATGCCCAAGGAGCTTTTTCTCAACGACCGTTACCTGGATATCGCCTACCGTTTGCTGGACGCAAAGCGGCTGATGCTGATCATCACCGATATCACCGAGCAGCGCCGCCTTGAGGCCCGGGTGGCGGAAGAGCAGGTCCGCCTGCGCTTCATCGTGGCCGCGGCCACCGAATCGGCCGAGCTGTTCGAGGTGCTTGACGATTACCGGAATTTCAGCGAAAATACCCTGCCCCGGCTGCTGGCCGCCCCGGATGAGGAACTGGCCGCTGGCCTGGCCGAGATTTACCGGCAGGTACACACCTTCAAGGGACTTTTCGGCCAACTGGAGTTCATCCATCTGCCGCGCCGTCTCCATCAATACGAATCCGCCCTCAACCGGCTGCGCCGCGACTTGGCCAAGCAGCAGCCGGACCGGGCCCTGCTCGAACAAGAGCAAACCCTGGCCGATCAGGCCCTGGCGCAGGAACTGGCCGTGCTCAAGGAAACCCTGGGCGATTCCTTTTTTGCCCGGCGGGGCCATCTTTCCCTGACCCCCGAGCAGACCGAGATGCTGGAGCGGTTGGCCGACCGGCTCTTGCAGACCAAGGGGCCGGTCCTGGATTCCGAAGAAACCATGGAGATGCTGCGGCTCATCAAGCGTTTGCGCTATGTCTCCTTTAGCGAGCTGCTCTCCGGGCAGGCCAAGGCAGCGGTGCGGCTGGCCGAGCGCCTGGAAAAGGAGCTGGCCCCGGTGGAGGTGGAGGACAACAACGTCCGGGTTGCCCCGGAGATTTACAGCCCTTTTACCAAGTCGCTGATCCATCTCTTCCGCAATGCCGTGGATCACGGCATCGAGGATCCGGAGGAACGGCTGGAACTGGGCAAGGAGGAAGAGGGCCACCTCCGCTGCCGCACATTCATGGAGGATGACCGGATCATTGTCGAGATCAACGACGATGGCCGCGGCCTTGATCTCGAGGCGATCCGGCGCAAGGGGGTGGCCGCCGGACTTTTCACCCCGGAACAGGGCGCTGCTTTGGATGAGGCTGCGCTGCGACTGCTGATCTTTGAAGACGAGTTCTCCACCAAGGAGGAAGTAAGCGAGCTGTCGGGCCGCGGCGTAGGGCTGGCTGCGGTCCGCATGGAAACGGAAAAGCTGGGCGGCAGGATTGAGGTGGACTCGACCCTTGGTCAGGGAACCAGATTCAGATTTATCCTTCCTTATCTTGAATCATTGACGGACTTGCAAAAAGGGGAAAAGGCCACGGGTCCGTAACACAAGATTACAAGGTTACAAAGCAACAATCCTCGCCGCAACACGCGGCGGAACGGTTACAATCATAGGACAACCGGAAATTTTGTCGATCACCATGCGGCCAGGGAGAAAAAGCAATGAGCGCTACCCAAAATGACAGACACAGCCGGTTGGTCCAGGCCATCGGAGACCGGACCGTGGGCTACCTGAGAGATGAGCTGAAGATCCCGGTGCGGATAACCACGGTGCACATGCGGGATGTCAAGCGCATGCAATTGCTGCATCTGACCTCGATTCTGTCGGTGGAGGCGGACATCCGCATGCTCATCGCCTTCAGCTTCGACCGGGAGATGACGGAGCGGGTTTTTATCGCCAGCACCGAAGGGTTGGAGATCGCCGACGATGAACAGGAAATGATGCGGGAAGAAACCGTGGCCGAGCTGATCAACATTATCGTCGGCAACGCCATGGGGGATTTGGCCTCCGAGGGCACGGTCATCCCCATTTCCCCTCCCATTATCATCAGCGAAGCCAAAAATATTACCCGCAACAAGGGAGCGACCTTTTACACCCTGGATATCGTTACCGACAGCGGCATGTTGAGCATTCATTTCATCGGCCCCAAGGAACTTTTTGATCTGAGCCTCAATTATGTGGAGAACTTGTAATGAGTAAAACGAACATCATGGTGGTGGACGATTCGGCCCTGACCGCAAAACGGCTGGTGGCCATGCTGGAACAGCTCGGCTACGAGGTCGGCAAAATCTGCAAAACCGGCCTGGAGGCGGTCGAAACCATCGAATATATGACCAACAAAGGCCTCTCTATCCCGGATCTCATCACCATGGACATCACCATGCCGGACATGGACGGCATTGCCGCGACCCGCCAGATTCTTGCCATGCAAAAGCAGGCCCTGATCATCATGGTAACCTCCCACGGCCAGGAACAAATGGTGATCGAAGCCATCGGCGCCGGGGCCAAGGGATATGTGCTCAAGCCGATCAATATTGACAAATTACGGGACAGCATCAAGAACGTGTTTGCCCGCTATGGCAGGAACTAGGCGCAATTAAGGAGAAAGCAATGAAAGAATATGGAAAAAAACTGTTCCTTGGCGGGTTGGTAATGGCGTGTCTGTTTCTGGCCGGAGGTCTCGCGGCGCAGGAAAGACCAGCCGCCGCAGCCAATCCCAAGGTGTTTTTCGATATCACCATCGGCGATGAAAAGGGTGGGCGGATCGTGATGGAGCTGTTTGCCGATGTGGTGCCGAAAACAGCGGAGAATTTCCGGCAGCTGGCCACCCATGAAAAAGGCTTCGGGTTCAAGGGCAGCATCTTTCACCGCATTATTCCCCAGTTCATGCTCCAGGGCGGCGATATCACCAACGCCGATGGCACCGGCGGCAAATCCATTTATGGCCGCACCTTTGCCGATGAGAACTTCATCCGCAAGCATCTGGAGCCGGGAACGCTGTCCATGGCCAATGCCGGGCCAAACACCAATGGTTCTCAATTTTTCATAACCACCGTTAAAACGCCCTGGCTCGACGGCAAGCATGTGGTCTTCGGCAAGGTGGTTGAAGGCCTCGATGTGGTACGGAAGATTGAAGAAATGGGGTCGCGCAACGGTCGACCGAGAATAAAGGTGGTAATAGTAAACTGCGGCCAGCTGGAGCAATAGGCTGTCCCGCCTGCGGGACTAGCGGTCTGACGCTCACATATCCAGTCGTTCCAAGGCGGTGACCGCACCCTCGTTGAATTCGACCCTGGCCACGGTATATTCCTCACGGGTGTCGCGGTTGACCCAGACGTTTTCGTACTGCACGCTGCTCCTGCCTGATTTGTCCCGCACCTGCACCGGGATGGTCATCCGATCCGTCTGGGTGAGTATCCGGGTTTTGGAGTATGTCCAGACCGTTGCTTCCCCCTTGTCCGTGGTTCGGGTGTAAATCCTGTCCGGCATACCCCAGGCAAGTCTGACCATTTCCTCGGAAAAGCCGAGTTCTATCTGGCCGGCCCGGATTTTTTGCTGGATCTCCGGGCTGAAGGAATTGAAGATGTCTTGGCTTGAGGCAATGCGGCGGTCCCGGATCTGCTGGGCGGTCATGCAGGCGGAAAGAGCACAGGCGACCGCCAGAATGAGGAGCAACAGCCTTGTTTTTTTCATCATGACACTCCCCCCGTTGTTTTCAGGCCCTACCCTTCCCCGCCACTGATCAGGTACTTGAGATAGTGATAGAACGACAACCCTGAAAAAATCACCAGCAAGACCAGCGAAAGCCGCACCGCCAGCCGCTGATACCGATCAACCACCCCACCAAGTCCTCCCCTGCCCCGCACCAGACCGGCGAGTGGCACGCTGGCCCCGAAGAAAGCCGCGGGGATCAAGGCGCCATACAGACCGAAGCCGAAATAATGATACTCCGGCTTGAGAATGCAGAACGGGCATTTATGGTAGGGCATGGCGTAGACATAGGATGAGATCACCGTGGTGATCACCACCAGGGAAAGGACGAAAAACCAGAGCCAGCCCGCAGCATAGAGCCCGGCCAGCCAAGCGTGCCAGCGCTGCAACAATCTCCCCCCCACTATCATAAGTACGGCAATGGAAGCAATAAAGGCGATGAGCAAGCCCTGTTGCGAATAGCCGGTTATGAGATTGGTGCCTCCACCGGTGCTCTCGCCGAACACCACGGCGCAGCAGGAGGTGATGATGTCCGGTTTGATCCCGGCGATGTACAGGGTTTGCAGGGAGGCATCCAGCACCAGCATCGGCAGGAGCAGGAGCAGGGCCAGATATTTGATCCGCACCAGGGGGTAATGCTCCGAACGGATGTCCAGCTGGTGGAGAAGAATCCAGAAGCCGTAGAAGAAGACGCCGAACAGCTTGACCAGCAGCGCGGGCATGCCGTAAGGATTTGCCAGCAGGGCGCCGGTGGCGCACATGGCCCCGACGATAACCTGGCAGAACTCATCGGCTGCCAGCACGAAGAGGATCAGGGTGATGATCTGAAAGCCCAGGCCGTAGGCAACCAGGGTGGAAGAAAGCCAGATCTCGTTTTCCAGCCGGATCTGCCGGTTGCTGTCGCTGCCCGGCTCCCAGAAACGCAAAACCCGCACCGCGGTTTTTGCGGCCACCGCGCCGAGCACCAGCACCACCAGGCTGCAGAGGCTTAAGGCCAGGCTCCAGGGGTTAAGGAACA
The DNA here is from genome assembly GCA_021811385.1 of Deltaproteobacteria bacterium. Lineage (GTDB taxonomy): Bacteria > Desulfobacterota > Desulfobulbia > Desulfobulbales > Desulfurivibrionaceae > Thiovibrio. The sequence continues at coordinate 15,420 of JAJZPC010000006.1, forward strand.
TGGATTCTGCCGTCCTTGATGGTCACGGTCCGGTCAATGGCCGGATGCTCGAAGACCAGCGGGTCGTGGGAGGCGATAACAATGGTCTTGCCCGCCTCCTTGAGCTGGAGCATGATCGCCATGAATTCCCGGCTTAAGCCCGTGTCGAGATGGGCCGTGGGCTCGTCGGCCAGGATGATGGGCTGGTTGTTGATCAGCGCCCTGGCAATGGCTACCCGTTGCAGCTCGCCGCCGGAGATCTGCCCGGCCGGGAACTGGGCCCGATGGGTGATGCCGAAGCGCTTCAGCAGCTCTTGCGCCCTTTGCCTGCGCTCCTTGGGCGGCACGCCCAGCGGCAGCAGAGGCAGGGTGATGTTCTCCAGCACCGTGAGTTCGGGCAGGATATTGAAACGCTGGAAGATAAAGCCGATGGTCTCCCGCCGGTGCAGGGTGAGGAACCGGTCCGGCAGCCGGGCCAGCTGCCGCTCGGCAATGGCGGCCCGGCCGCTGGTGGGCGGGAAGATGCAGCCGATGATGGCCAGCAGGGTGGACTTGCCCGAGCCGCTCGGCCCCTTGAGGCAGACCATGCACCCCTGCTCCACCGTAAGGTCGATGTCGCTCAGGGCCCGTACCTCGTTGGCCCTGCCCTGGTTGTAAATCTTGCTCACCCCGGAAAGTTCGATCAACATCGCCTCAGCCTCCCAGCGCCGAATCGGCGGGAACCGTGGCGCTGCGCCAGGCCGGAATCACCGTGGCCGCCAGATAGGGAATCACGGTAAAGGCGAAAATCAGCAGGATATCCCCCACCGCCATTCTCGGCAGCAGATGCAGGTCGGGCCTCAGCACGGACCAGCCCATGAGCACCGGCCGGAACAGGGCGGCGGCACAGTAGACCACATGGATGTAGGCTGCGGTCATGCCCACCAGACAGGCCAATCCGGAAACGATCACCGACTCCCAGAAACGGACCGCCAGGATGTCGCTGGTTTCCCAGCCCAGCACCTTGAGGATGGCTATTTCCCGCCGCTCCTCAGGGGAAAGGCCGGACGCCTTGTCCCAGGCCAGGATGACAAAGGCCGCCAGGGCGGAAAGCAGACAGATGGAGCCGAAGCCGCTGCGCCAGCCGAAAACGACCTGATATGTTTTTTGGATCTGCGGCCGGGTCAGCACCCGCACCGAAGGCAATGTTTCGGAGATCTTTTTGGCAATGGTGTCGATCTCCTTGGGGTTGGCCACGTAAACGCAGAGGTCGGTGACCAGCCCGGCGGGAATAGAAAAGAGATCGCGGGCGTCGGCCAGGTTCATGACGATGAGGTCGTTGGTCAGGATATCGGTATCCCGCGAGAACTCCCCGCTGACCTCAAAGGGCTTCAGGGAAAGATCGGGCCGGAACAGGGAGAAGGTGGTGCGCCCGGCAAGATCCAGGGCCTTGGTGATGGAATGGCCGACAACCACCCTGCCCTGCTCATCGGGCCCCGGCATTGCGCCTTTGGCCAGGGCGGCATCGAGGCGATTGCCCTCGGGCATCTCATCCACGGCCATGCCCATGACCGTGGAGTTGGCCAAGCGGACCTCGTCGAAATAATAGCCCCAGATCCGGGGCACCACCCTCCGGATGCCGAAGATTCCAGCCAGCTTGTCCCGGTAGGCCAGAGGGATGGCTTCCTGCCGGCCGGCCGACATCTTTTGCAGGGTAATCTCCGGGGTATGGGTCAGCACCTGTTTGGCCTTGTCGGAAAGGGCCTGGGTCACCATCTGGAAGGAAGCGAGCAGGAAGATCACCGCTGCAAAGACCAGCAGCACGCTGAGGCTTTTCAGCCGGTGCCGCCACAGGGACGAGAGGGCATAATCGAGGATATTGAGCTGTTTTTCGAGGTTGGATTGGGCCATGGCGGTCAGCGGGAAGGCGGCCGCCAGAAGGCGCCGGTGGGAAAATGTTCGATGGCTCCGGGATGATCCATGAAGGGGGCCATTGCGTCGCTCACTGCCGGATGCCGGGTGTAGCGGGCCTCGGTGGCCACGGCCAGATCAGTGAGCCCGAGAGAGCGGGTGGCCACCTCCAACTGGGCAAGGGTGGCATCTTGAACCCTGCGCCTGTTTTGGCCATCCATGAGCAGCGCCCCATCAAGGGCCAGGAGCAGGCAGAAAAACAGACTGAAAACAAAAGCGGGTCGCATCGGCTCAGCGCATCTTCTGGCCATGGCGCATGGACTGCACCAATGGCTCGGTGATTTCCACAAAGCGCAACACCTTGGTTCCCTTGTGATCCTTGCGGAAATTTTCCGCCGCTCCGGCGGAACCAAAGGGGATGAACTCGTGGCCCATGGGTCCGTACATGTCGCTGCCGATAACATACCAGGCCGCACGGCCATCGAGCCAGGCGAGGGTGTAGTAGTCTTTCACCCAGATTTCCTTTGTGCTCTGTCCGGCCGCGCCGAAGGAGGCAGGGTTGAAGTGAAAGGCCAGCATGTCCTTTACCCCGTCGAAAAACTTCACGCTGCCGTTGGACAGCCGGATCTGGGCGGTCCAGTCCGGATACTTGGCCACAAACATCCCGCAGACCGGACAGCGCTCCTGGGGATTGATCTCCTTGGCAGGCTCGGCCAGAAGCGGAGTCGCCATCAAGAAAAAGGAGACGACACAGGCAACCAGGACATACCGGCGAACAAAACATTTCTTGAGAAATACGTTTGTCATTTTCTGGCAACCTATTGCTTTTCTGTATTTTTACTGAAATATCCGCCCAGCAGATTTTTGAGCTCCTGCTCGCTGACCCCACCAAGGATGGCGGCGAGAATCCGGTGATCCGGGCTGATGATGATGGTTTGCGGTTCCACCTTGATATTGTAGCGGCTTGAGATTGCCCCGTCCTTGTCGATCAGCACCGGAAAACCGATCTCCAGGTCAGCCACGAACCGGCGCACCGTGGCCTCGTCGGAATGTTGGTTGACATAGACCACCCGCAGCCCGGCTTCCCTGTATTTTTCAAAGTACTGGTTGAAGATCGGGGTATCGGCCCGGCAAAACTTGCAATCCGTGGACCAGAAACGGAGAATGACCGGTTGTCCTTGGTAGGAGGCAAGAGAGACCGGCTGCCCGTTGAGATCGGTTCCGGCAAAATCAGGGGCCGGGTCGCCGATTTTGAGCTTCCTTGCGGATGAATCGCCACCGGAACAGGCAGCCAGGGCCAGGAGTATGGAGCAAAGCAGAAATGCCGGGAGTATTTTCTTTAACATTAAAGTCGATCCGAAAATTCAAAAAATCAGGCCCCCTGTGCGGAGAGAACGCCCTGCCGCATGGAAAAGACCCTGGCGCCCTTTTGGGTGGCGGCAAGATCGCTGTTGTGGGTCACCACCACAAAGGTTGTTCCCTGCTCATTATACCTTCTGAACAGCGCAAGGATATCCTTTTCTGTTTCCTCGTCCAGATCCCCGGTGGGTTCGTCGGCCAAAATGATATCCGGACAGTTGATAAAGGAGCGGGCAATGGCGACCCGCCGCTGCTGGCCGCCGGAAAGCTGGGAGGGAAAGGCGTTGGCCTTGTCCGCCAAACCGATCTGGGCGAGAATGTCCAGGGCAAGTTCCCGGCTGCCCGAGGGGTTCCGGCCGAAGCTCAAGGGCAGCAGGATGTTCTCCATGACCGAGAGGGTGGGAATCAGGCTGGCGAACTGAAAGATAAAGCCGATCTTGCTGTTGCGCATGGTGGAAAGGGCCTGGTCGGACTGCTGCCAGTTTTCCACGCCATCAATATATACCTGCCCCCTGTCCGGGGAGGTCAAACCGCCGATCAGGCTTAGAAGCGTGGTTTTTCCCGAACCGGAATGCCCCAGAATAACAAGGAAATCTCCTTTGTTCACGGAAAGATTCACCGCGTTGACGGCATGTACCATGGTGGTTTCCACCGGGTAGCTCTTGATAAGATCCTTGCATTCGATAATCACGTTTTTCCCCAAGGCAGAATTCAGTATCCGTTCCAACTAGCGGCAAACAGGCAATAAAAATCCTTTTGCACAATCTCCTGCAAAATTATTTGCCTCACTCTAAAAATGAGGTTGCCAATATACCACCGAGTGGTAATATCGTAAACAGCCATGTGGCATTTTGTCGCATGGCATTTTGTCGCACCACGGAAATCTGCCTTGAACACGCTCGGTGAGCTGGCCGCGCTGTTTGAGGTCATTATAAGTGAACAGACAGTTAAACGAGGAGAACACAATGCAATTCATCAAAGCTTCATGGCGTAACTCTCTTATCACCGGCACCGTCGTCGCCCTTGGCCTCGTCGGCGCCTCCGCGGCCATGGCTGCGGACAACTATGCCGGCACCGCTTACATCGCCGGCATGGGCGGCCACTTCGCCAAGGCCGTGTTCAAAATCGACCCCAAGGCCGAGACCCCCATCTCCCTGACCGAAGAGCTGGACAAAATCGACATCGGCGACGGCAAGACCCACCCTTTCCATGATTCCCGCATCGACAACAAGGATCGCAACACCATCTACTGGTCCACCTACAAGCCGGACCATGCGGCCAACAACTCCTACCATTACGGCAAGACCGATCTCAAGACCGGCAAGGTCGTAGTGGACAAGACCTTCCCGGTACCGGCCAAGGTTATGAGCACCAAGGCCGGCTACTGCGCCTCCGCCCAGACCAAAGACTACTTCATGCCCATCTCCATGAACAAGCCGGGCTACATCAGCATCATCGACAAGAAGACCATGGAGATGAAGCACAACATCTTTCTGGAAGGCACCGAGGCCGACATCAAGGGCGGCGTCAAATACACCCACGGCATCAACTCTCCGGACATGAAGGAGATTTTGATCACCCTCAACGAAGCCAACGTTACTCCGGACAACAAGGAGCTGGGCGACGGCATCGGCAAGTTGCACCTGTTTGTTGTTGACGCCAAGGCGCTTGAGCAGGGCAAGGTCAAGGTGCTGCGCAAGGGTGTGGCGGACGGCAACGCCAAGTCCACCATCAGCTTCCGTCAGTACTACTCTCCGGACGGCAAGTACATCGCCAACGCCACCGGCGACATCCTTTTCCTGATCGACGCCAAGACTCTGAAGACCGTAGCATCCGTGACCATGGATAAGCTGGAAGAGACCCACGACGCCATCTTCACCCCGGACAGCAAGTACGTGATGATCACCACCCGGACCAAGACCATTCTTCCCGGCTGCGTTGATCCTGCCAAGCCTGCCGACGGCGAGTGGCGCATGGACGGCCAGGTTCGTCTCTTCGACGTGGCTGCCAAGAAACTGGTCGGCAAACCGACCTCCACCTGCCTGAAGTGCCATGACGAGCAGATCGGCACCGGCGATGACGCTCCGCACGCCATCCTCTGCGGCCTTGACGTGAACTGGGCTGCAAAGGGCGCAAAGGTAGCAAAGAAGAAATAAGTTCCCTTTGCCAGTTTTTTTTGTTTCACTCGAAAACCGGGGGGCTGAAGCCCTCCGGTTTTCTTATTTGATGAATCCCTCGAATAGACGTAAGGCCCTATGACACCCAGCAACGCACACTCCATCATCGCCATTGCCTGGAAAGGCGTGACCCGGAAAATGTTCCGCAACCTCATCCTCATGCTGGCGGTTGGCCTGCTCGTCGCCCTGCTGACCTTTGCCATGCTCTTCAACAAGGCGGTGGAAGAGGATATCGAGGCGGCAAGCAAGCGGCTTGGCGCGGACATTGTCATAGTGCCTTCCGAGGCCAAGGGCAGCGCCGAGGAATTCATCCTGGAAAGCAAGATCAAAAGCTTTTACATGGACAAGTTCGTCTTCGACGACATCAGCGGGTTGCCCGATATCAAGCAGGCGACCTACCATATCTACCTCAACACCCTTACCTCGGGGTGTTGCAGCATCGACGAGGGACAGGTCATTGTTTTCGATCAGGACAAGGATTTCGTGGTGGCCCCCTGGCTGGAGACCGGCCCCAAGCGTTTGGAGCCGGGGCAGGTGTATGTGGGGAGTTATGTGTACGATTTTCTCGGCCTGATCAACACGGCCAGTCTTTTTGGGCAGGGGGTCAAGGTGGTCGGCCACCTCCAGCAGACCGGCACTGGACTTGACCATGGGGTATTCATGCGATTGGACGACCTGAGCAAGATCTCCCCCGAGGCAACGGGGGGGTATCAGGCCGGAAAAATATCCATCATCTTCATCAAGGTGAAAGACGGGGTTTCCGTGGCCAAGGTGGTCGCGGATATCCGCAACATCAACCCCACGGTCGGAGTGATGACCAGGGGCGACATCGGCGCCGACGCCAGAAATACCCTGGGGGACATCCTCCGGGTGTTCTCCATCACCATCCTCATCTCCTCGCTGCTCGCCCTGCTGCTTGCCTGGTCAACCTTCACCGTGCTGGCCAACGAACGGCGGCGGGAGGTCGGCATCCTTCGGGCCATCGGCGCCCACCAGAGCCACATCATGAAGATCTTCCTGGCCGAGGCCATGCTGATCAGCACCATGGGCGGCGTTGCCGGGGTGGTCATGGGCCATTCCCTGATCCATTATCTGGCCAAGGACTTCACCCTGCTCCGCACCCTTGGCGCCGTCTCGGCCATCACCGCAGGCAATATCGCCATCGGGGTTATCGGTATGGGAGTCGGCATCGCCATCTGCCTTATCGGCGCCGCCATCCCCATTCTCCGCTTGGCCCGGCTGGAACCGCTGCTGGCGATCAAGGAAGCATAATCAGCTGATAGCTGTCAGCTTACAGCTATCAGCTATAACGCATACTTTGCCGCGTACCCCCGGGGTGTGACCATGAATCCCTGCCAGGCAAAGGTCACGGAATTACCGACAATGATGGTGGTTTGCATGTCGATCTCGTTCTCCAGCATCTTCCCCAGGGTGGTGAGCACAATCCGTTCATTCTCACGGGTGGCGGCGGTGACGATGCCCACCGGGGTTTCAGGGGCGCGGTGCGCCAGCAGAATCTCGCGGGCCTTGACGATATGCTCGGCCCGCTTCTTCGATTTCGGGTTGTAGATCACCACCACAAAATCCGCCGATGCCGCGGCCTCAAGCCGTTTCTCGATCTTTTCCCAGGGAGTCAGCAGGTCGGAAAGGCTGATCGCGGCGAAATCATGCATGAGCGGCGCGCCCAAACGGGCGGCGCAGGCATTGAGCGCGGCGATGCCTGCGATCACCTCGATATCGACGCACACGTTCTGTTCCCTTGCCATCTCGAAAACCAGCCCGGCCATGGCATAGATGCCCGGATCGCCTCCGGAAACCAGGGCCACGATGCGGCCTTGCGCCGCCAGGTCCAGCGCCTTACGGCACCGGTCAACCTCCTTCATCATCTGGGAGGCCAACACCTCCTTGCCCGCAAGAAACTCGGGGATCAGATCAAGATAGGTCTGGTAGCCCACGATCACTTCGGCTGCGGTAAGGGCTTCCCCCGCAGCAGGGGTCATATGTCTTGCCGAGCCCGGTCCTGTTCCGACAACGTACAGTTTGCCCTGGCCACCGCCATGGTTACATTGTGCCATTTTCTTTTCCCAACCAGTAAATCGTTACTCTGTGCGCTGAGCAGGGCAGCGGGTTCGGCCACGCCGATCGCGCCCACATTACGCAGCGCCGCCTCGGATACCGCAACATCTTCCACCCTGTTCAACTCTTCCTTGCTGAAAAATTCCAGCCGCAAGCCTTGCTCATGTGCAAAGGCCAGCAGCCCGACTTCATCCTGCTTGAGGTCAATGGAGGCCAGATTGCGGATGCTCATTTGCGACAGGTTCTGTTCCACAAACAACTCTTCACAGGCCTGCCGGAGTTCCGCAACCGAAACCCCTCGGTTGCACCCCACCCCGACCACCAGATTTTTGGGGCGAAACACAACGGCATTGCCGTAGTCGCCAAGACGCGGGGTCACCACAATGTCGGCCTGCTCCACCTCGGCAACCTCCGCCAGCCCTTGGGGCAACGAGGCAATAGCCAGTTCGGAAAAAATCCTAAGGCAGCCGGTGTTGACCAGCCTGGCGCTGGCTGTTGTCAACCCTTCCTTGCTTTCGCAGGCCAGATCCTGTCCCCTGGCCCAAAGATCAAGAGGGGCAAGCCCCAAGGTGTCGGAGGCGGTGGTGATCACCGCTTCGCCGCCAAGCAGATTCGCCACCCGCCGGGCCAAATCGTTGCCGCCGCCCAGATGGCCGGAGAGCAGGCTGACAACATGACGCCCTTTTTCATCCACCACCACCACGCAGGGGTCGCTCTCCTTGCCTTGCAGAAGCGGGGCAATTGCCCGCACCACAATGCCGGTGGCCATGACACAGACAAAGCCGTCCACCTCCCGCCAGTGTTCAGCCAAGGCCCGGGCCACCCCGTCTGTTTGCGGCAGCAGCAAGGCTTCCGGCATTTTTGGGGCCAGATCGGCGGCCAGCTCCTTGCCGCCGTTGGTTATGGCGAGGATCCCGATCTTCATGGCTTACTGCGCCGCATCCCGAAAGCCGTGGCCGAAATGCTGGTCATACAGTTTGGACAGCGCCGGAGGCGGCGAGCTGGCCAGCACCTCTCCCACCGCGATGATCGCGGTTTTGGTGATCCCCGCCTCCTTGACCTGTCCAGCAATGGTCCCAAGGGTGCCGCGGATGATCCGCTCTTCCGGCCAGCTCACCTTCTCGACCACGGCCACCGGGGTGTCCTGCGGGTAGCCGCCGCTGCGCAACTCGGCAACAACCTGCTCGATCATGCCGATACTGAGCAGGATCAGCATGGTGGCCCGATGGCTTGCCAGGGATGAAAGATTTTCTTTTTCCGGCACCGGGGTTCGCCCTGCTCTCCGAGTGATGATCACGGTTTGCGACACCTCGGGCAGGGTCAGCTCGGTGGTCAGGGCTGCGGCTGTGGCCATGGCCGAACTCACCCCGGGAACCACATGGAAGGGAATCCCGGCGGCCGCCAGGCGGGCAATCTGCTCGTTGATGGCCCCGTAGATCGAAGGGTCGCCGGTATGGAGCCGGACTACCTTTTTCCCCTGCTGCCAGGCATTGATCACCAGCGCCATGACCTCGTCGAGATTCAGGCCGGCGGAATTATGCACTTCGGCACTCACTCCCGCAAGCAAGGATTCTGGCACCAGACTGCCGGTGTAGACGATGCAATCAGCCTCCCGCAGCAGACGCTGGCCCTTGACCGTGATCAGCTCCGGGTCGCCGGGGCCTGCGCCCACGAAAAAGACGGGAAAACGTCTTGTTTGACTCCCCCTGCCTCGATGGGAGGGGGCAGGGGGGAGGGTGAAGTTGCAACCTGCCGAGGTCATAGGTGGTTCCCCCTCTCCCTAACCCTCCCCCGCCAGGGGGGAGGGGACTTTTTGGCTTTTTGCAATAGGTTCATTGAAATCATGATTTTCTCACAATGATGGTGGAGAAATAATGGGGCTCGTCATTGTTCCCTGTAAGCGCGGTGGTCAGATCGCGCCTGATCCTCTGGCCGGACTGGCTGGATCGCTCCACCAGCACGGCCTTGTCCAGCAGATTCATCTCCGTCAGCAGCGGCACCAGCCGATCCATCACTCGGTGCACCTTCATGAGAACCACCGAGTCGAATTGCTCCAAGGTTTCCCGCAAGCGGCCATTCTCAAAGGTGGCAGGGATGACCACCAGCCGGTCATCCCCCAGGCAGAGGGGCTGGCCGGCGGCCGCGGCGGAAGCGCCGATGGCGGATACTCCGGGGATGATCTCCACCGGCAGATCCGGGGCCAGGTCAAAAAGGGTTTCGCAGACATAGAACCCGGTGCTGTAGATGGCAGGGTCGCCAAGGGTGGGAAAGGCAACATCCCTGCCGGCTTGCAAATGGCCCACGATCTGGGCCGCTGCCGCATTCCAGGCCTTTTTCACCTCCGGGTCCGGGCTTTGACCCATGCGGATCTTTTTCATGGGAAAATGGTGGGTGATGATCTCCTTGCCGGACCGGTTCACCACCCCTTCCACGATTCCCAGGGCCGTGCTCTCCCCGTCTTTTTTCGCTGCGGGCGCAAGCCACACCCCGCATCGCTCCAAGATCCTGACTGCCTTGAGGGTCATGAGTTCCGGATCGCCCGGCCCTACGCCTACAACGTATAATGTTCCCTTCATTTGCTTCCTGTCATTACGGTTATGGGATTCAAAATCGTTCCCGGTTCTTGCGCTGGAAAAGTCGTTCGTTCAATTTGTATCCGGGTCATTGCAACCTTCAACCCATGCTCGGCCATGCGTTGCGGCGCCTCGGCCACGGTTTGTTCGATCACCCCGTTCACCACCATTCTGCCTCCGACCGGGAGACGATGGGCGGCTTGGCCGATCATTTCCGCCAATCTGCCGCCGCTGCCGCCGATGAAAACCCGATCCGGGTCCGGCAAGTTGCTTAACACCGTTGGGGCCTCGCCCTGGACGGGGATGATGTTGTAGCAGCCGAATCGACGGATATTGCGTTGCACATTGGCAAAGGCCTCGGCCGTGTGGTCAACGGCGAAAACAGTCAAGCCCGGATGCATCCGGGCTGCGGCCACGGAGATGGAGCCGCTGCCCGCGCCGAGATCCCAGAGCACCCCGGTGCTCGGTAGCCGCAAGGCGTGCAGGGTCACGGCCCGCACCTCGTCCTTGGTGATCAGGCCTCGGCTGTGGGCAATCTCCTCTTCGCCAAGCCCGAACACCGGGAGATTCTCTTCCGCAAGGCCTGGCCTGGTGATGATCAGCACATTCAGCTCGGCAAAATCCTGGTTCGCCGCCTCGGCAAGGGTTCCGGAAAAAAGACGCTCTTCCGCGCTCCCGAGATTTTCGGCAACATGCACCCGGCAGTGGCTCAGCAGGTCGTCGGCTTCGATCAGCTCCAGATAATCAATGAGCTGCCGGGCCAAGCGGGCAGGCGTGTTGCGCCGGTCGGTGAAGGCAAAGGTCTTTTCCCGTGCCAGAAGCAGGCCGGGCACATGCAGGGTTTTCCTGCCATGGAGGCTGAGCAGGGCCATATCATCCCAAGGCAGATGAAACCGGGCACACGCCTCCTGCATGGTGGAAAGCGCCGGGAGGATCATCAATTGTTCGCTGCCGAACTCCTTGAGCAGCCTGCGGCCGATCCCGAAAAACAGGGGGTCGCCACTGGCCAACACCCCCACATCCCCGTTGGCCAGTGTCTGCCGGATACCGGCCAAGGCAGGGGCCAGGGGAGAGATGGGGCATTTCGCCCCTGGCATTCCCTGCACCAGCGGAAGATGACGGGAGTCCCCGACGATGAGATCGCACCGGGCCAACATCCCGGTCTGTTGCGCGGTGAGCCCCCGGCTGCCGACGCCTATGAGAAAAAGTCTAAGCCGTTTCGACAATTGACTCGTCATCTGGGTTGACCCAACGGCATAAGGAGCCGTAAAGAAACGGCTAATCCCCTACAGGCACTGTCGCAACGGCTCCTAAACATGCAGCTCCACCAGGGTGTGATTGTTCACCAGATAGACCCGCACCTCCAGGCCGGAAACCTTTTCGGCATATCGCTTGGCTGCTTCGCAGACCTTTCGGATCAGGTCGTTTCTCCCCTGTTCCTGCAGCCGGACATGGATCTCCCTGGCGGTATTGACCCCCTGGAGACTCGCCAGCAAGACAGGGTCCGCCCCCAGACGGGCGAGAAGCGCCAACCCATCGGCCACGTCCAGGGCGCCATGCCGGACATGGGTCTGGGGGATACCCAAGGCCGCCTTCATGATCTTGGCCCACATCCCGGCCAGATGGATCGTGGTAAAACCCCGCCGGGCCGCGGCCAGCAGGGAAAATTCCAGGTAATCGCCCATCATGGCATATGCCTCTTCCGGCAGGGAGAGCAGGGTTTGCACCCCCTTTTCCGAGGTGCGGCCGGTGGACAGCACCACTTCGGCAAGTCCTGCCTCCTTGGCCACGGACAGAGAAGCCTCGATCGTGGCGGTCCAGGCTTCGGCGGACACCGGGCGGACAATGCCGGTGGTACCGAGGATGGAAAGGCCGCCCACTATGCCCAACCGGTAGTTCAGGGTTTTCTCCGCCAGCTCCTCGCCCCTGGGCACGGAAATTACTATCTCCAAGGGGTTACCCACCTCTTTGCCCAAACCCTCCAGAATCGCGGCCAGAATCATCCGGCGCGGCACCGGGTTGATCGCCGGTTCCCCGGGCTTGACCGCAAGTCCGGGCTTGGTTACCCGGCCAACCCCTTCCCCGCCGCAGAGAAAGATATTTGTCTGTTCAAGACGAATACCGTTCAACGCCCCCTCCCTCGACGGGAGGGGGCTGGGGGGTGGGTGAAACAGCAACCTGCCTGGTTCATCGCTGTTCCCCCCTCTCCCTGACCCTCCCCCTCCGGGGGGGAGGGAACTTCTACAGGCGGCTCCTTCCGGCAGAAAACGAACACTGGCCACAATCTCCGCGCCGTTGGTCACATCCGGATCATCCCCGGCATCCTTGATTACCGAGGCCCAGGCCTGGCCGGACTTTACTTCGCATCGATGCACAACAAAGCCATGGCGGCTGCCATCGGGAAAGGGGATCTCCACCCGCTCCGGCCTGGATCGGCCCAGAAGCAACAACACCGCTGCCTTGGCCGCCGCGGCAGCACAGGCGCCGGTGGTATATCCGCTTCGCAGTCTGCGGGCCATGGGTTCCCTATACCTCTTTAGCCAGGCGGATCAGGGCGTTGACAATGGCCACGGCCACCGGGGTGCCGCCCTTTCTCCCCCGGCAGGTGATAAAGGGATATCCTTTCTCGCTCAGCAGCTCCTTGGACTCGGCCGCATTGACAAAACCAACGGGCGCGCCAATGAGCAGGCCCGGACAAAGATCCGGGGCCAGATTATCCCAGCAGTCCATGACCTTGAGCAGGGCGGTGGGCGCGTTGCCCACCGAAACGATTCCGATATTTTCCGTCAAGCCCTTCTCAATGGCCACCTCGGAACGGGTCAGACCGCGCTCCTTGGCAAGCCGGGCCACCTCGGGCTCCGCCACCTTGCAGACCACCGTGCCTCCCCAGTGCGCAAGCAGCCCCTTGCTCACCCCGGCCGCGCCCATGTTGACATCGGTCAGGATGTTGCGGCCCGCCCGGATCGCCGCAATCCCGGCGTCAATGGCCTTGGGGTGAAAAACCAGGCTCTCGGCAAAGGAGAAATCCCCTGTGGCGTGGATCACCCGCTGGACCACCTTGAAGGTTCTGGGATCAAAATCAGTGGGGCCAAGCTCCTGGGCAATGATTCGGAAGCTTTCCGCCTCGATTGCTTCCGGGGCTATCTGCATGATGGTGTTTTTCATTTATTTCATTCCCCTGGGCCGGCGGATCGGCAAGCCCGGACAAATTCCACCGCCATCGACGGGTTGAACCCGAAGTGGAGGTGCAGATACCCGCCCAGCACATTTTTATAACGATATCCTTCGCGGTTGTCGTCGCCGTCAACATTGCTGTTCACCGCATAGATCCGTTCGATATGGGCGGGCATTGCATCGATCACCGAGTAATGGAACTCATGGCCCCGCAGCACGGTGCCCACCGGGCCGAAGAAGCACTCCTTTTCAAGGCGCACCTCCCGGTAGCCGAGACTGGCCCGTTTTTTCTGCATGCGGGCCGACACCGGAAACACCCCAACCATGGGCAGCGCCCCGATATCGTCGCCAACGATGCCCTCGGTCAGGTACATGAAGCCGCCGCACTCGGCATAGAGCACCCTGCCGGACTGGGCCCACTCGTAAATTGCCTGCCGCATGGTGAGGTTGCCGGAAAGCTCCCGGGCGTACAACTCCGGGTAGCCGCCGCCCAGATAGAGACCGTCCAGCCCCTCGGGCAAAGAGCGATCCTCCAGGGGGCTGAAAAAAACCAGCTCCGCCCCCGCAGCTCGCAACAAATCGAAGTTGTCCTCGTAGTAAAAACAAAAAGCCCTGTCCCTGGCCACCCCGATCCGGGCCCGCACTTCCACCTGCCGGACCGGGACATCTTCCCCTGGCGCTACGGTTGCGCCTGCGGCCAGTTCCAGCAGACGCTCCAGGTTGACCTGGGCGCTGATCGTTGCCGCCAGAGTATCCAAAGCCTCCGGGCTGATGGGCCGCTCCTCCCCGGTGAACAGGCCGAGGTGCCGGGCGGGCATGGAAAAATCAAGGTTCTGAGGCAGATGCCCCAGGATCTCGGCCCGGCAATGTTGGCGGATAGCCCCGCTCACCAGCTCCAAATGCCTTGGGCCGGCAACCCGGTTCAGGATCACCGCCACCGGCGCCACCTCGGGCATCAGCGTTTCAAAGCCCTTTAAGACCGCAGCCACGCTTTCCGCGGCGGAGCGCACATCAAGGATCAGCACCACCGGCACGCCCAGAGCCCTGGCCAGGGCCGCGCTGGAAGATGCTTGGCCGTCGAACATCCCCATGACCCCTTCGATCACCGAGATCGATATTGACTCCCCCTCCCTTGACGGGAGGGGGCTGGGGGGTGGGTGAATGTGCGATCCGCCGATTTCATCGCTGGTTCCCCCCCTCCCCAACCCTCCCTCCGCCAGGTAAGCGCAGACTCCGGGAGGGAGGGAGTTTTTTTGACACCTTGCAAATGTTTTCCGCACCTGCGGTTCGCCCATCATCCACAGGTCCAGATTCCGGGAAACCCGGCCGCAGGCCAGCTGGTGCAACCCCGGATCGATGAAATCCGGCCCGCATTTGAAGGGCTGCACCGCCAGACCCATATTGCGCAGGGCGGCAAGCAACCCCAGGGTGATGGTGGTCTTGCCGGAGCCGCTGCTGGTGCCTGCAATCAGGATGGCGGATCTTTGCTCACCGGCCATCGGCAGCCCCTTTTTTTCGCGTCGGGCCGGAAAAAAGCTCGGGGTAGAGCAACGCGCCGATGGTGCGTATTCCTTCGATAATCCGCATGGTTGGCCGCGAAACCAAACGTTCGTCAACAAGAAAGACCCGATTGTTGCGCACCGCCTTGATCGCCTGAAATCCAGGCTCCTGCATGATTGTCTCCATGGTCACCGGATTCATCCGTCCCTGCTGGGCGAGAAAAACCTCGATCTCCGCACCCTTGGCCAGGATGCGTTCCTTGCCATAGGCGGCGATATTGGTTTCCCGGACCTGGCTGGCATCCGCGGCCACGTTGATGCCCCCGGCCTGTTGCAGCACAAAGATGGCGATGCTTTCCTGGGCAAAGGTCTTCATCTTGGTGTGGATGGCTTCAAAGTAGACCTTGGCCCTGGACTTTTCCCCCACCTTGCCGACGATTTTCCGGATGGCCGCAAGCTCCGCCTGGAAGGTGGCGACCATCTCCTCGGCCTGTCGGGTTCTGCCGGTGAGCAAACCCAGGGCCCGCCAGTAGTCGAAGATTTCCTCCACCGTATTGGGCTGGAGGGATACCACCGTAATCCCCGCCTGGCGTAGGGTGGCCATGAGCTGCGGCGCGGAACGCTCGATCATCGGCCGGACCAGAACAAGATCGGGCCGGGCGCCAATGATTTTCTCAGGGTCTTCGTGATAACTGAAATGCTTCTTGTCCCGGAGCTGGGGCAAATCACTGTCCGCGCCTTCAATGCCGATGATCTCAGGGCCGAGCCCCAGGCTGATCAGGTTCTCGGTGTGTGCCGGATAAAGCGAGATGATCCGGGTAAAGGGACGCGTCACCGTGACGGTTTTGCCCTCGCTGTCCTGGAAGGTGGCGGGTGCGGCGCCAGCCGAGGCGTGCGGGCTGAAACCGGCCAGCAGGGCAAAAACAAGAAAAAACAGACGCATCATCATTCTAGGCACAATCTCAACTCCAGTCAGTAATGTCCGGTTAGGTGCGCATAAGCTCCCCCTTCCTCGGAGTCTACACTTACCTGACGGGGGGGTGGGTGGATGTGCCAGAGGCACCAGAGCCTGCACCTTCCCCCTCACCCTATCCCTCTCCCGCGAGGGGAGAGGGGACTTTGAAACCTCAACTCCAGTAGCGAAAAGAAATCTGTTGGGTGTTGCTGAACTCGTCAAACGCCACCCTGCTCTCCACCCCGAACACCTTTTTGATCAGGGCCGGGTCCAACACCGTGTCCGTGGGGCCGCTGGCCGCGACCTTGCCTTTCTGCATGAAGATCAGCTCGTCGCAGTAGGCCGCGGCCAGGTTCAGGTTGTGGATCACCGCGATCACGGTGCGGCCCTCTTCCTGCACCAGCCTTTTGGCCACGTTGAAGATCTGCATGGTGTACTGCACATCCAGGCTGGAAGTTGCCTCGTCAAAGAGCAGATAGGGGGTCTGCTGGGCCAAGGCGCGGGCCACGACAACCCGCTGTTTCTCCCCGCCGGAGAGTTCGTTGACAAAACGGTCCTTGAAATGGCTGATGCCGATGGCCTCCATGGCCGCGTCCACCTGACGCCAATCCTCGGCCGCGGGTGAGGCAAAGCGGCCGATATGGGGGTGCCGCCCCATGAGCACCACCTCCTGAACGGTAAAGGCAAAATCGATGCCGAAATCCTGGGGCACCAGGGCGACCATCCGGGCCAGATCGCGGCGTCTGTACCCAGCCACCGGCTGACCCATAAAGGTGATGCTTCCCTGGTCAGGGAACTTGGTGCCGGTGAGCAGATCGAGAAAGGTGGTCTTGCCGCAGCCGTTGGGGCCGACTATCCCGTAAAACCTGCCCGGCGCAAGGGAGATATCCAGCCCGGCCAGGGCCTGGATCTCCCCGTAGGCAAAGCCGACCCCGGTCAGTTCAAAGCCGCAGGCAATGGTCATATCGCCTTCCTCTGCCGTCTGCGAAAGAGCACGCAGAAAAACGGGCCGCCGATCAGGGCGGTGAGCACGCCGATGGGCACCTCCACCGGCAGCACCGCCCGGGTCACGGTATCGGCCACCAGCAAAAGCAGGGCTCCGGCCAGGACGGAAACCGGCAGCAGCTTCCGGTTGTCCGGCCCCACCAGAAAACGCATGAGATGCGGAACAATGAGCCCGATAAAACCGATGATCCCGGAAACCGAGACGCAGACCGCCGTCACCAGGGAGGCGGACAGGAGCAGAATCCAGCGCACCCTGGTGCTTTCAACACCCAGGGTATCCGCCGACCGGTTGCCCAGGCTGAGGATATTGAGATCCCTGGCGTAAAAAAGGGAGAGCAGCAGACCGCAGAGCAGAGCCACCGTCACCACCCCCACATCCAGCCAAGTGCGGGAAGCGAAGCTGCCCATGAGCCAGAAGATGATCACCGCCACCTGCTCGTCGGCAAGATACTTCAAAAAGCTGATCCCGGCCGCCAGGATCGCCCCGACGATAACGCCGGAGAGGATCAGGGTGTTGGCCGAGATCTGCCCGTTGAAGCTGGAAAGGTAGAGCACCACCAGCAGGGTGAGGGCCGCGCCGGTAAAGGCGAAAAGCGGCACGGAAAAATTCCCCATCATGCTCAGGTTGGCCACCAGGGCCAGGGCCGCGCCAAAGGCCGCGCCGGAAGAGACCCCGAGGGTGTACGGATCGGCCAGCGGGTTGAGCAGAATGCCCTGGTAGATGACGCCGCTCATGGCAAGGCCGCCGCCCACCAGAGTGGCGGTGAGGATCCGGGGCAAGCGGACATCAAAAACCACAAAGGGGATCACCGGGTCGATCCCCGCCAGCAGCGCGGGATTGGAGGTTATCCTGGCCGCGATCACCCGAAGGATATCACCGCCGGGCACGACGATATGGCCCATGCCGGTGGCATAAACGATGGCCCCGAAGGTGGCTGCCGCCAGGGACAGGGTCAGCAGCCATATGGTGTATCCGCTTTGCCTCATTGGTTTTCAAATACCTTCATCGCTCATGGCGTCCTTGATATGTTGGGAAAAAATCGTGGCAAAGGCATCGGATTCTCCCAGGCCGACAAGGGAAGCAGCCACGTTGATCCCGCGCGCCTCAAGCAGGCTTTTCAGGGAATCCGGCTCAGGTCCGGCCATGTCGTTCTTGGCATGGTCTCCGGCCACGGTCATGAAGGGCTTGAGCAGCACCTTCCCGGTCTTGTCCGCGGCCAGCTCTTCGAAAAGACGGGCGTTGTCCGGAAAGCCCTCGACCATGGTAACATAGATGCGCACCCCGGGATACCGCTTGCGCATCACCTGTTCGAACTCCAGGTAGACCCCGGTGGAATAATGCTCATTGCCGTGGGCAAAATAGACCAGCGCCCGCCCACCCTTTTTGGCCATCTCCACGTCCGGAGCCAAAAGGGCCGCCACCTGCTCGATATCGTGGCGGTATTCGTGCTCGATGCCGTGGGTTCCCAGGGCAGGCCGCCCGATCAGGATCTTCTTGAACGGCATATTCCGTTTTTTCACGGTCTTGATGGCGTTCAACCCCTGCACATAGGAGGCCAGATCGGCAAACTCCTCCCCGCTCGAGATATGGGTCGGCTGGACAACGATGTAACCGTACCCTTCGTCCTGCAGGTCGGCGATGGCGGCCAGGGGCCCCTTGACATTGATGATCTCAGCGGGCACCTCGGGATGTTGTGCCGCATAGGCGGGATCCTTGCGCCGCTCCTGCCAGATCCTCCGGATGATGTTCGAGGTGAAGGCCAATCGCACCGGGATGCCGGGCAAATCCTTCTGGATCTGCTCCCGGATATTGAGGATGCCGGGCAATCCACTCTCATGGCTGGTGCCGAACACCGCCAGCACCACCGCCTTTTTCTCCGCCGGGGCCGCCTGGACATTCACGGCGCCAAGCGTCAGAAACAGGGCAACCAGCAACCAAACAGCATTGTGTGACATTTTTCTCAAACGCATCTTCTTCTCCATCTTTTAAAAGGTTGATAAGTTCCCTTCAAAAAAAGACGGTACCCCCCTGCGAATTCTGCGTAACGCGCAAGGCCGGAAACCTTTCCTCGAAGGTTGCAGCAAAAAAAATCAACGAGGCAGGTCTCCTGACTTTTCCCAAAACCGGTTCGCCTTCCCACCCCACAACAGGGGGCAGTGGCTTGAGAACCGGCGTTCCTGCTTCGCATTGGAAGCAGGAGGAAATTACAGTGGCGGGACCGTTCCCGATTTGCACGGGATTCCCTTTTAAGCCCAATGGGCGCCTTATTGACAACACACATGTGGTTTCTACAAAAACCGGCGATTCACCTCGCACAAGACCGAAAAACATCCGGATTCAATCTACCCAAGGGTCATGAAATAATAGACCAGCCCAACGGCAACCACCGACCCCATGCGCAATACCTGACTGACCCCCACAAGCTCAAGGGCAAGGCGCGGGGAAAAGATTCCCACATAGTACGGGAACTGATGCCGCACCGCCCGGATCGGGGTGGAAAGGATATTGCCGACCAAGAGAGCGAGAACCACCTCTTTGTAGCTGAGGCTGTTATCCGCCAGCAAGGCTCCTGCCGCAGCCAGACCGGCGGAAAATTCCACGGTGACATGGGCCATGACAATGCCGAGGCTTTGCGGCTGGAGCCAGGCCAGAAACCAGGCCTTGGTGGCAAACAACTGCTCCAGCCAGACAAACACCCCATGCTTGCCCAAAAAATAGAACAGGATGTACACGGGCACGGTGAAATAGAGGAGTCCCTTGATCCTTTTGCGAAATCTTTTGATGCTTTTATCCAGGGCCTGACGCCAGCCGGTTTTTTCCCGGATCAAGCCCGCGATCTCAGCGTGCGCAGCCTGGAGAGGAGAGAGCAGCAACCTGCCTCCGATCACCACCAGCACGGTTTGCAGCACTGCCGCGCTAAAGGTCAGCGCCAGGTAGAGCAGGGCCGCCATTTTAATGAGCGGCGCGGTGAGGAAGAAAACCGTGGGCAGATGGAGAAAAAAACGGGGCAAGCCGTTGAAGAGATTGGCAAGCACCAACTCGCGCTTGCTCAGCTGCCCCTTGTCATAGGCCTCGGCCAGCATGGTATTCGCGGTAACCCCGGAGAAGAACGCCATGGAAAAGCTGGCCCCGGAGGTGGGGGAGAGTCTGCCCAAGCGCACCAAGGGGTGGGTCAGGGAGGCCAGCCGGTGTGTCCAGTTAAGGGCCTCGATGAAATTGGCGACGATAAGCCCCACGGACATCCAGAAGAGAATCTTGGCCAACGGCCAGAGCAGATGCGCCCAGAGGGTGGTGATAAGATGCAGTTCCTGCGGCATAAAAAAAACCCCGGACCGATTTTCTCGATCCGGGGAGGCCCTGTTTCATCCACGGCAGATCATCACATAATCACTTGTCCACGGCGATCATGCGGCATAATGTTTCAAGGCAGGTCTTCTGACTTCCGGTTCATCCTTGTCTCGCGCCTTCCCATTTGAAAAAACAGTGGCGTGATTGCGAAACGCGTCCCCGGTTACAGCGGCGGGCCCGTCCCCGATTTGCACGGGGTTCCCTTTCAAGCTCTCAAAGGAGCACCTTGGAAATCGTTATCTAGCATATTTAACGAAACTTTGCCACCATTCTTCTTTCGGTCCGGAGGCCAAAACAATCCACCCGCATACCCCAAGACTTTCTCTGGCAAAATTTTCCCCTTTCGCCTACATTCGTATGCATGGGTTTGCGCCGGTCACGGCGCCGTTTTCAATACCGGAGAAATTACATGGAAACATTCGAACAACTTCTTGAAAAATCGACCAAAATACATGGTCACATCTGCGCGGGCCAGGTTATCGGGGTGCGCATGTCCATGATCGGCCTGCGGGAGATCGGCATCGATGATCCCAAGGCGCAGCGCAAGGATTTCTATGTGCTGGTGGAGATCGACCGCTGCGCCACCGACGCCATCCAAACCGTCACCGGCTGTTCCCTGGGCAAACGCTCCCTCAAATGGCTCGACTACGGGATCATGGCCGCCACCTTTGTCAATCTCAAGACCGGCAAGGCCGTGCGCATTACGGCCCTTGAGGAATCACGGGAGACCTCGAAAAAATACTGCCCGGAGATCGGCGACAAGTACAAGCAGCAACTGGAGGCCTACCGGATCATGCCCGAGGCGGAGCTCTTTAAGGTGCAACCGGTCAAAGTCGCCGTGCCCGAAGAGGACATGCCCGGCCGGCCCAAGCGGCGGGTGCAATGCGAACGTTGCGGCGACTGGGTGCAGGATTGCCGCGAGGTGATGCAGGATGGCAAACCACTCTGCAAGCCCTGCGCGCATGGCCGTTATTACGAAATCATCTGAGCCTGCGAGAGGCAATTGGAGCACAGCATGACTAAAACAATCCCGGTTGAGCAGGCCGTCGGCATGGTCCTGCCCCACGACATCACGGAAATCCGCACCGAGGAGTTTAAGGGCCGCGCCTTCAAGAAAGGGCATATCATCAAGGCGGAGGATATCGAACGGTTGAAGCGGCTGGGCAAGGACAACATCTATGTTTTGGAGCTTAAGCCCGACGACATCCATGAAAACGAGGCGGCCGAACTGATGGCGAAAGCACTGGCCGGACCGGGCACCTCGGTGTCCGGGGAGCCGGTGGAAGGCAAGCTCAACATCGTCGCGGCCCACGACGGGCTGCTCAAGGTCGATGTCGAGGCGCTGTACCGATTCAACCTGCTGGGCGAGGTGATGTGCGCCACCCTGCACAACAACACCCCGGTCAAGAAGGGCGAACAGCTGGCCGGAACCAGGCTCATCCCCCTGGTGTCCAAAAGAGGGATCGTCAACAATGCCGTTGCCATCGCCCAAAAAGCCGGGGGAATCATCAAGGTTGCCCAACTGAAACAGGCTCGGGCCGGGCTGATCATCACCGGCAACGAGGTCTTTCACGGCCGGATCAAGGATGCCTTTGAGCCGGTGCTGCGCAAGAAACTGGAACGGCTCGGCTCGGAAGTGGTTGCAGTCCGCTTCGCCCCGGATAATATCGAGACCATTGCCGCGGAGATCAAGGCTTGCCTGGATGCGGGGGCGGATCTCATCGTCACCAGCGGCGGCATGTCCGTGGACCCGGATGACGTTACCAGGCAGGGCATTGCCAGGGCCGGTGCCGAGGACATCGTCTACGGCACCCCGGTTCTGCCCGGGGCCATGTTTCTGGTGGGCTATATCGGAGCGGTGCCGGTGCTGGGGTTGCCTGCCTGCGGCATGTTCCACAAGATCACCGTCTTCGACCTGATCCTGCCCAGGGTGCTGTGCGGCGAAAAGATCACCCGGCATGACATGGCCCTGTTGGGGCATGGCGGCCTATGCCGGCAGTGCAGGACCTGTGTGTATCCCATCTGCGGCTTCGGCAAGTAGTTAACTGTAGCAGCACCGCATCTGCTTCGCAGTCTCGCTTACTCGCTTAGCTGTCATCGGCCTGCTCGTGTGCAACAGCACACTTCGCAGACCTCTTCCGCGCATCTGCGACACTTCTGCGACACTGCTGAACAGTTACAATCTCAAGTCAGAGGATTTTCATTCCGAAACCTTTGAAACCTTGCCGCGCATCGCCTTCACCCTGCCCCGCTTCTCCTTGCCTTCCAACCGTTTTTCCTTGGAACCGCGGGAGGGTTTGGTGGGCCTGCGCTTGCGTTCCTGCTTGACCGCGCCCCGAATGAGTTCCCGCAGCCGTTCCAGGGCATCGGCCCGGTTCTTTTCCAGACTGCGAAACTGCTGCGCCTTGATGACGATCTCGCCCTCTTTGGTGATGCGCTGATCGCTTAATCCCAGCAGCCTCTCCTTGTAAAAATCCGGCAGCGACGAGGCGCGGATATCAAAGCGCAGGTGCACGGCCGAGGAGACCTTGTTGACATTCTGCCCTCCGGATCCCTGGGCGCGGATGGCGGTGATCTCTATCTCGTTTTCCGGAATGACGATGGTGGTTGAGATCTGTAGCATGGTTTCGCCTTTGCCTGTTCAAGAATCATGGTGGCGAAAGCTGTTCGCCTGGATGGCGGTGCGCCGCATGATCTTTTGTAATGCCGCCCTGGTCAGGCCGGAGATCTCCGCAGCCCGGCTTACATTGCCCCCGGTATCCTGCAGCAACCGCACCACATACTGACTCGTGAATTTCTGCAGCAGATCCTCCTTAGCCTCCTTGTAAGCCGGCACACTTTCGTTTCCGGACGGCATCGAGAGCCAAGAAGCGGTTTCATCAGGAAACTCTGAAGGAATAAGGGCCTGAAGATCTTTGGCCGAGATGACGGAATCGGCACTGAACAGCACGGCCTGCCGAACCACATTCTGCAACTCCCGAACATTGCCCGGCCACGCTCTTCCCATGAGGGCGGTTATGGCATCCGCGGAAAAATGCTTCCCGCCGATGCCGAGTTCACAGCAAACCTGCCGGCAGAAATGATCCACCAACAGGGGAATGTCCCCCCTGATCTGCATCAGTCGGGGAGGGGTGAGAGCCACCACGTTCAGCCGGTAAAAAAGATCCTCGCGGAAAGAACGATCGATGATCTTTTTCTCAAGATCCTGGTTGGTGATGGCGATGATCCGGACGTTGATCCTGCGGGTTCTGGTGTCCCCCAGAGGCTTTATCTCCTGTTCCTGCAAGACACGGAGCAGTTTGGTCTGAACCGAAACCGGAATATCGCCGATCTCGTCCAGACACAGGCTCCCGCCGTCCGCCTCCACGAAAAGCCCGGGATAATCGCGCTCCGCCCCTGTGAAAGCGCCGCGCCTATGGCCGAACAACTCGCTCTCCAGCAGGTGTTCCGGAATGGCCGGACAATTGACCATGATCAGGGGACGGTTGCGCCGTTTACTCAGGCTGTGCACCGCCCTGGCCGCAAGCTCCTTGCCCGTGCCGGATTCGCCGCGGATCAGCACCGTGTAATCGGACAGGGCCACGGTTTTGAGGCGCTCGCAAAATTGGCTCATCGCCGGGCTCCGGCCGATAAAGGAGGCAAAGGCCTCCTTCTGACAGACCTGTTCCTTCAGGGTAACATTCTCCCGGACCAACCGGTTTCTTTCCAGCCCCTTGTGGATCACCCGCAGAATGGTGTCCTTGTCGAAGGGCTTGGTGATAAAATCGTAGGCCCCCTTCTTGATGGCGTCAACCGCCAGATCAATGCTGGCAAAGGCGGTCATCATGACCACGGAGAGTTCCGGATCCCTGGCCCGCAGCTTCTCAAGCAGGGCGATGCCGTTCATCTCCGGCATCATCACGTCAAGCAGAGCGAGGTCAAAGGATTGTTCGGCCATCAACCGCAGGGCCTCGTTGGCCCTGGTGGCGGTGACCACCTCAAGCCCCGCGATATTGCGCTCAATGGTTCTTTGCAGACCGGTGAGCATGTCTTCTTCGTCATCAACGATCAAAAGCCGTTCAAACGGCATAGGCCCTGCCTCCCGCCCTGTTGTTTTCATGCGCCCTGGAGCGGCAATATAATGGTAAAGGCCGCGCCCCTCCCCGGTTCGCTCCGGACATAAATCTCCCCGCCGTGGTCACGGATGATCCCATAACTCAAGGAGAGGCCGAGGCCGGTACCGTCCCTCGGTCCCTTGGTGGTGAAAAAAGGCTCAAAGATCTTGTCCTGGATCTCCGGGGCAATACCCGGACCAGTATCACGCACCACGATCTTCACCTGGCCCTTGCCTCGCAGGCAGTGGGATTCGACGCCGATTTCCCCATTTTCGCCGATGGCCTGGGCCGCGTTGATGAACAGATTCATGAAAACCTGCTTCATCTTTTCCGCATCCATTTCAAGGAGCGGAATGTCGGGGTCCAGCTTCTGCACCACGGTAATCCCCTGCTTGGCCAGTTGACTTGAAACCATGGAAACCACCTGTTCGATGGCTGCATTCAGGGAGCCGGACGCCCGCGTTGTCTGCTGGTTCCGCGCGAAGCTCAACAGATCGTGGACAATGCGCTGGCAGTTTTTTACATGCTTTTCAATAATGCTCAGATCTTCGACCTTGTCCGGCAAATCGACAAAATCCTCTTTCAAGAGATCGGTATAGCAGAGAATAATCCCGAGGGGATTATTGATCTCATGGGCGACTCCGGCTGCCAGCTGCCCGAGGGCAACAAGCTTTTCCGTCTGCTGCATGCGGTGCTCCACCTGTTTTTGCTGGGTGACGTCCTTGGCGTAACAGACGATATTTTTCAGCACGCCGTGATCATCAAAGGCCGGATAGAAATGGGTCTCAAAAATCTGGCCGTTGGGGAGCTGGCAGAAATCGGAAACCGGTTCCAGCAGCTTGACTTGGGAAATATGGCTAAACAGCTCGAAGGGGACCGGTCGCCTCGCTGCCAACTCTTCGGTATGATGGTTGAGGACCATGTCCGGGCTGAAATCATATCTGGCCAGAAAAGCCTTGTTCACCATGCGGAGAAATCCGTCCGGAGAAACAAGCACGACAAGGTCGGCGATCGCGTCAAAAACCGACTGAAGAAGCTCCTTGCTTTGCAGGAGGCTCTCCATGTTCTGCAGGCTCTCCATGGTAACGCCGACCTGCCGGCCGATGGAAAGAAGAAGCTCCCGGTGCCGGGGGTCAATCTCACCGACATCATACCCGGTGAAGGTCATGATTCCGAGAATCCTGTTCCGGCAGCAGAGCGGGATGTTGAGGCATTTTCCCTCGGCAGGATCGGAGGAGGTGAAAAAGTTCAGCTCCCCGCAAACCGTCTCGCAGATCGTCGAGGAAGCAGGAGCATGCCCCTCCGCCTCCGCAAGAATCTGGTGGGAAATCACGTCGCAGGAAAGATTGTCGGCAAGTTCGGGGGCGTTGTCTTGGCACTGCAGGGAAAGGCCTTGGCGATCCGGGCGGAACAGGTAAATCCCCGCGCCTTTTGCCGGGATCACTTCCAGGGTTTGCCGTAAGACCTTGGGAAGAATGGAGCGAAGATTCACGGACTGGGTGATGAGTTCGGCGATGATGTTCAAGGTCTGGAGTTCGCGGTTCCGCTCCTGCATCTGCCTGCGCAGCTGGTCCTTGGACTCCTGCAACGCCTTGGTCCTTTCCTCGACCTTTCCTTCAAGGTTCTCCGCGTAGTCGGTGAGTTGCCGCCGGTTTTCCTTCAGGTGGCGGGCGATGAGGGTAGCGGTCGCATTCAGTTCCCCGATTTCATCCAGGCTTCGGGCCTGCCGGTAAAGCTGTTCACCTTTCTGGTCGGTGAGGTTTAGACGGAAGATATCCAACAGGGTGCGGATGTTCTGAATGATGAGCCTGTTGAAGAAAAAGGCGATGATGGCGTACAAGAAGAAAAAAGACAGGAACACGGTGCTGAACACGGAAAGGGCGAACTCGCCGATGCGGCGCAACCCTTCTCCCACGGGAATGCCGACGCTGACCACGCTGTTTATCTGGTCTGTCTTCTTGAAAAAACCCGCAGTCCTGCCGTAGGACTCGACGATGCTTCCCGGTGCGTCCTCCGGCCTGCCATGGCAGTGCAGACAGGAATCTTCGTAGCGAACCGGGCTGAATTTCATAAAATACTGCTCCCCGGCAACCATGCGCATCCCTTGCCAGGATTCAGCCTGGGGATGATCGTTGAAATACCGGATCATCTCCAGCTCCCGCTGGTCTGCCTCAAATTCAGGATTTTTGGCATTAATGGCGACCCGGCGGTAGGAGATATCGGGCAGGTCATCCTTGAACTTTTCCATGACCACGCGGCTCACGTAGGAAGTGGACATGGCCTCGATGACAAAACGATCCTGGCCGAGCACTTCGTACATCTTAGGCCGCAGGATCTCCTGGACATAGACGTGGTTGGCCTCCACCGCCGCCATGACCAGCTCGGCCTTGTGCAACGCCTCCTCCTGCAAACTTTTTTTCTGGTGCGTATAAATAATGGCGGACCAAAACAGGCAGAAGAGAAAAAGGATGAGGGCCAGGCCGATTAGAAATTTCTTCTGCGCCCCGGGCGGCTTGATATTGGACAACAGTTCTTTCGAGTTTTTGCCGAACGCCATGTTCCATCCCCGGTGATGACCAGAAGATTTTTTCGACAACGTGTTGTGGTCTGATTCCATGTAAGCATGAAATCAGATCTGGTGTCAACCAAAGGCATCACTGGATACTTGAAGATGCAGTTTCTGGGCTCATCTTCTTTAATTTTTTCGACAAAACAAAACGGAAGAATACTACCAACCTTTTGTTATTTTGATATTTTTCACTTTTCTCCAACATGTCCATGGAATCGGCACTTTCCTTGCAATGACACGCAGACAAACGTACCCATCACCAGCACCAATCACATTCACCCGGAGGAGGAAAGAGCACAAACAGGGTATCAGGGCTGCGCATTGGAAACCGTACAGCCATGCCGTAACTGGAAAAAGAAGGGGCCGTTTTCCCCCTCTCGCCGGTCACCTTGTGCATGGTCAAAAAAAGGAGAAAACATGGACGAGAAGAACATTGATGAAGACAAATTGACCGAGGGACGCTGCGATTCGGAAGAAACCTGCACAGTAGAGAAAAAGAAAGGCTGGCTGAGCGAAGACTGGCTTTCGCTCTGGCTGGGCCTCTTTATTTTCATGCTTTCCCTTGGGGCGTTTCAAGGGGCCGATATTCTCGGCTGGGGCGCCTCAACAAGCGTCTGGAACGACGTCGCTAAATCCACCAAGCCCGTGTCCATCGCCTACCAGACCGTCAAGGGTGAAATCACCAAAATCGACGGGACCAAGGTAACCCTCAAGAAATCGGATGGGAAAGAGGTTACCGTCACCGTAAAGACCGCCCCTTCCACTCTCGCGGTGGGGCAGCCATACGAACAAAAAGGTCTTTCGGCCACGGCCTCGCTGTTCATCACCTATCTGGTAATGCTGGTGATCATGGGCTTGGGCTCGACGATGATCGGGGCGGACTTTAAAAAATTCGCCATCGGCTTCACCCTGATCTTCTGGATCAGTTATCTCTGTTGGCTCATGGGACACTTTGCCAATATCGCCGCTACCAAGAATGAAATGGCGAAGTTCGGCATCAACTGGACGCTCAGCATGACCGGGGAGTTCGGCTTCATCATCGCCCTGATCGCCGGACTCTTGGTCGGCAACTTCTTTCCCGGCCTGGCCTCGGCCATGAAGGAAGCGGCCCGGCCCGAGCTGTATATCAAAACCGCCATCGTCATCATGGGCGCGGGCCTCGGAGTCAAGGCCGCCCAGTCGTTCGGACTGGCGAGCAATATCATGTTCCGGGGATTTTGCGCCATTGTCGAGGCCTATCTTATCTACTGGGCAACGGTCTACTGGATCTCACGGAAGTACTTCAAATTCAGCCGTGAATGGTCGGCGCCTCTTGCCTCGGGCATCTCCATCTGCGGGGTTTCCGCAGCCATCGCCACCGGTGGAGCCATCCGCGCCCGTCCGGTGATCCCGATCATGGTTTCCTCCTTGGTCGTAATCTTTGTGGCGGTGGAAATGGTCCTTCTTCCTTTTGCCGCCAAGCTTTTCCTCTGGCAGGAACCGCTGGTCGCCGGGGCGTGGATGGGGCTGGCAGTCAAGTCCGACGGTGGGGCCATTGCCAGCGGCGCGGTGACCGACGCCCTGATCAGGGCGCAGGCCATGGATATGGAAGGCATCAACTACGCCGAAGGCTGGATCACCATGACCGCCACCACGGTGAAGATGTTCATTGATATTTTCATCGGCGTCTGGGCTGTAATCCTTGCCTACATCTGGTGCGCAAAGATCGAATGCAAACCCGGACAGAAAGTACGCCTCATTGAAATCTGGAACCGTTTCCCTAAATTCGTCCTCGGTTACATCCTCACCTTTATTATTCTGCTTGTCATCTGCTGGCCGGCGGTCAAGGCGATTGCTCCGGCAGAGCACGCTCTTACGGATCTGAAGGTGCAGATCAGCTCGTTGGAAAAACAGATCAGCGCCGGCAAGGATCCTGCCGCCGTCGCGACCTTGCAGGCAACACTGCAAGAGGCTAAGGCCAGGGAAAAAGAGCTGAAAGACTCGACCAAGGAACCCAACAAGCTGATCTCCAAGGCCAAATCAGCAACGAGTCAAGGCGATGTGTTCAGGAAGATATTCTTTCTCCTCTGTTTCTTCACCATCGGAGTGGTTTCAAACTTCAAGAAGCTGGCGCAGGAAGGGATCGGCAAACTCGCCGCCGTCTACGCCATTTCCCTTTTCGGCTTTATCATCTGGGTCGGACTTGCTATTTCGTGGTTGTTTTTCCACGGGGTTAAACCGCCAATTCTCTAAGGGGGATCAGACATGAGTGACGACAAATCAAAGATTGTCGAGGAAATGAAAAAAATGGAGTATGAGCCGCTCCTGCCGGCAGAGATATCTCTTATCAAATGGAGCATCTGTCTCGGGGTAGGCCTTCTTATTATGTTCTATTTCTTGAGCCAGCTGCTTTTCCCCGGCGGCCATTAACAAAAAAACATGGCGAACTTTGGGCTTTGCTCAAAGTTCGCCATGGTGACGCTCATAAAAAAAACGCCGCCTCCGCAAAGGGACGGCGTTTAATCGTTGCAGCCCATAACCCTCTTCGCCTAACGAGTCAAGGCGTTATAGGCCTCTTCGTACTCTCGCAGCCGTTGCCGCCAAGCGGACAACCCTTCATAGCCATTGCGCCACGCCTCCACA
The DNA here is from genome assembly GCA_021811385.1 of Deltaproteobacteria bacterium. Taxonomy (GTDB): domain Bacteria; phylum Desulfobacterota; class Desulfobulbia; order Desulfobulbales; family Desulfurivibrionaceae; genus Thiovibrio. The sequence continues at coordinate 44,741 of JAJZPC010000006.1, forward strand.
TCCCGTGCTTCGCCGGCGATTTTCGGCATTTCTCCGGCGATCAGCTGCTCCGTGGAAATCCCGTATCGCTTCTCGAACCGGGAAAGTTCCTTTTCTTGCCGGTCGATCATATTCCTGCACACAGTAATCTCTCTGGAAATGGAGATCCCGTACTCATCGGTTTGCAGATCGTCATGCATCCTGTTCCCCCCTTCTCGCCCGGAGGCTCTCGTCAATTTCCTTTGCCGGACACGGTCTTGCCGACGACGCGCACGCTGGTTGCCTGGGGGCCATTGTTCCCCTGCTCCTCGACAAACCGCACCTCGTCGCCAACGGAGAGATCGGCAAAATCCGCATTGATCAGGCTGTTGCGGTGGAAGTAGATATCGTCGCCCGCGCCGGTGACGATCCGGCCGTAATCCTCATAGGGGTAGAGCTCCGTGATCTTTCCCTGGGGCATCTCCTCATGGACCTTCACTTCGCCTTTTTTCCGGTCGACAATCCCACGCAGCTTCCGTTCGGCCGAGTCAAAGACATCCCGCACCACCACATGCGCATCATGGTAGGACTTGTGCTGGTCAGGCTCCCGGTTGATCACGATGGTTTCCTTGGGCAGGGTGATATCGATACTGGCGTGGAAGAGGCCTCCTTTGCGCTGATGCTTGTGGGGCGCCTCAACCACCACCCGGCAGCCGACCATGTTTTCACAGATGCTGTCCAGTTTTGCCGCCCGCTCGCGAATATAGGACTCCAAGGCCTCGGAGGTTTCCATGTTACGAAAGGTGATCTGTAGAGGTATCTGCATGTGTTTTCCTCCCAATGGAAAATGTTATTATTTTGTCAACGCTCTCCTCTTTCAGGGGAGGGCCGGCGGAATCCGCTTTTTTTCCTCGACCCGGGCGCCGCAGGCAAGACAAAAGCGCGTGGCCGGCAGCGCCTGCAACCGCGGCAAGGGGATCTGCTTGCCGCACCCCTCGCATTTTCCATACTGCAAGGCATCCATCTTATCCAGGGCAAGATCGATGGCCTCGATCTCCTCTTTTTCCCGCCCGTCGAGCTGGGCATAGAGCTCGGAGAGCTCCGCCTTTTGTGCTTCCTCCTCGAACTCGATATCCTTTTCGGCCAGCTCCTGCCAGCCATCGTCGAGATGACGCAGACGGTGAAAGATATCCTGACGCATGGCCAGGAGTTTTTCCTTCAGCAGATCCAGTTCCTTTGCAGACATGGCAGCCCCCCTTTCCGTATTCTCCGACGACATGAAGATCTTTATTTAATTATACAGCCAAGGGGGGGCAATAACTCAATCTTATTTTCCAGGCCGCGAGCAAAGGGAGGATTCGTGAAAATATCCGAAAGCCGGGAATGGTTTGCGGACGATGGCGCGGGCGGAGGATTGACGGGACGGGCTTAGAAGCCGAGGAGGAAAAGCTCTCCCAGTATCCATTGGCCTTTTTCCTTGCGGATGTTGGCGGACTGGGTGTTGAGTATCCGAAAGCCATGGCGGGCAGCCACGGCCTTGATGTACGAAAAGGAGTGGGCATAGCGCCCGGACGGGCGTAACCGGTAGCCCTCGCCTGCTTCCATGAACTCGGTGGAAAAAAGAAATCTGCCGTTTTCGGCAAGCCCCAAGGCCAGGGTGGCGAAAATCCGGTCCAGATCGCCCACGTAGATCAGGACATCCGCCGCGACAATCAGATCGAACGGCTCTTGGTTCTGCTCAAGAAAGGTGACGATTTCTCCAACCGCCAGTTGATCGTATACCTTCTTGGCCGCAGCCTCCTCCACCATCTTGGCGGAAAGATCCACCCCTACCCGACAATCGCTTATCTCCTGAAAAATCTGCCCGACCAGACCGGTGCCGCAGCCCAGATCCAGAAGCCGCGCAAAATGTTTCGGGCCATCGGGGTCGGCGAGCAGCAGGCTTTTGAGTTCCCACGGGGTCCGGTATTCGAGATCAACGAGCAACCGCTCTTCAAAATGCCCGGAAAAGCTGTCGAACAAATCGGCAATATAGGAAGAAGGGGCCACAACGGTTGTTTCGCCGGTAAGGGCCGCGAGGATATGCCGGGCCGAGGCCGCGTTGTGATCCAGCTCGATGAGTCTGCGGTAACAGGCAATGGCCTCGTCCACCTTGTCCCGGTCAAGATAGAGAACCCCCAGATTGCCGTGGGCCGCGCCGTATTCCGGACGCAGAGCCACGGCAATCTCCAGGGAGGCGATGGCCTCGTCCTTACACCCAAGCTCCTTGTAGACCAGGGCCAGATTGTAATGCACCTCCGCATCCTCCGGCGCAATCTCCATGGCGCAGAGATAGGACTGCATGGCCTCGTCCAGACGCCCCGCCCTTTTGCAGGCCAGGCCGAGATTGAAATGGATATCACCATCCTGGGGATTGAGCTGCGCGGCCTGGTAATAGGCGCGAATGGCCTCGGTCGTGTTGCCTTGCGCCAGGTGGGCGGTGCCCAGATTGTAGGCCGCCTGCCAGTGCGTGTCGTCCAGGGAGAGAACCTTTTGAAAATGCTCGATGGCCATCTGGTGGTGCCCCAAGGAATAACGGGTTATACCCAACTCATAGGCGATTGCCGCCTCATGCGGCAGCAACTCATGTGCGCGGCCAAACCAGCGGGCCGCCTCTTCCGGCTCCCCCATGGTACGATGGAGCAGAGCCAGATAGAAACACGCATCCACATGTTCCGGACAAAGGGAAATGGTCTGGCGGTACAGGGACTTAGCCGGACCTGCCTCTCCCTGCCGGTGCAGGTCAAGGGCCCGGTGAAAAAAATCGTCCGCATTGCTGGGGCATGGCCGGCCATTTCCGGCAGCCTGCCCGTCTGTCTGCACAGGGCGTGAATCTGTGGTCATCGGCATCAAAAAGATGAATTTTAATGATGTACAGCGGTCCAGTTCGAATTATGATGAATCACCGCCTGGGATTGCGGAACACGATCCGAATTCTCCAGGCAACCGGCGGGAAAAAATACCATGCAATGCCGTATGGGTCAAGCCTGGTATGCCCAAACGTACAACACGCCCTGGAACCTGCGCATGAACACAGTGCCGAAACCAAACGAACAGCTGATCATCCGGATGCGGGATATCCGCCGCCATCTCCACCGTCATCCCGAACTTGCCTTTGCCGAGTTCGCCACGGCGCGCTTTATTGCCGAACAGCTGAAAAAAATGGATATTCCCTGCCGGGAACAGGTGGGGCGCACGGGCATTGTCGCCGGCATCGGCAGCAGTGCGCCGGATGCCCCTTGTGTCGCCCTGCGGGCCGACATGGATGCCCTGCCCATTACCGAGCGGACCGGCCTGCCCTTTGCCTCGGAAACCCCCGGCGTGATGCATGCCTGCGGCCACGACGGGCATGTGGCCATGCTGCTCGGCGCGGCCGCGCTTTTGAAGGAAAAAGAGGGCGAACTTCCCGGCCGGGTGCTTCTCATTTTCCAGCCCGCGGAAGAAGGTGACGGCGGCGCGCAGGGGATGATCGACGAGGGCGCCATCGACACCGCCTCCATGATCTTTGCCGGACATATCGACCGCCTTTACGAATTGGGGGAGATTGTTGTGCAGCCGGGGCTGATCTCCGCCTTTACCGATGAATTCAGCATCGAAATCCGCGGCCCGGGCGGGCATGGAGCCAAGCCCCAGGAGACCTCGGATTGCATCGTGGCCGCAGGCCAGCTCATCACCAGCCTCCAGGGGATCGTGGCCCGCGAAACCCATCCCTGCTCCCCTGCCGTCATCACCGTGGGGACCATCCACGGAGGAACAGCCGCCAACGTGATCGCCTCGGAGGTGGTTCTTACCGGCACCCTCCGGACCACCAGCCCGGAAACCCGCGCCGCTTGCCTCGACAGCCTGAAGCGCATGACCCTTGCCATGGAGCAACTCCACCGGGTGACAACCGCCTTCACCTTTGTGGCGGGCTATCCGCCGGTGATCAACGACCCGGTCGCCGCCCGCATCGCCACGGAGGTGGCCGCCGCGATTGTGGGCCAGGACAAGGTAAAGGGCCAGCCCCTGCCCAGCCTGGGCGGGGAGGATTTCTCCTTTTTCCTGCAAAGGATCCCCGGCTGCCTGGTGCGTTTTGGCGCGAAACACACCAAGCTGCATGATGCCCCGGCCCACAGCCCTCGCTTCGACTTTGACGAAGGGGTTCTGGCCACGGGCGCCCGGTTTCTGGCGCAAGCCGCGCTCCACGCCCTGGCGCGCCTTGAAGAACGACGCGACAGGGCGCGCTACAAGATGTAACCTTGGCAAAGCACGGCAACTTTGCCGGGGAATTCATCTCCAATCCGTGGTATACACGTTTCTGCTCCCGCTCTTCCCCCGCAACCCTTTTTATCTAAAAGACACATGGAAAACGAAGAAAACGATATCTTTTACAACGTCATCAACCGGTTTGTCGGATTTTACAGCCGTGATGCAGCCAAGGAAACACGCAACGATACCGACTGCGAATATCCTTTTGTGGCCATGGACACCAGGCAGATCTTTGCCCAGCTCCGCTTTGTCGGCGATTTTCTCGAGCTTGACCGGGACGAGCCGGCCGCGCCCATGCCCCGTTTTCTGGATGTGGGTTGCGGGATCGGCAACGTGCTGCTCATTGCCGAACAGTTCGGTTTTGACGTGTACGGCATTGAAAAGGATGAATATTCCTTCCCGATTGCCGCCAAGCTCATCGGCGAGGATCGTGTTGCCCAGGCGGATATCTGGGCGTATGAGGGGTACGGTGAGTACGAGGTGATCTACTACTACCGCCCCTTTTCCGGACGGGTTCAACAGCTGCGCTTTGAAAAACTCATCGAGGATGCGATGAAACCAGGGGGGCTCCTCATCGCCAACCACAAAAACAGCGATGCAATCGATCAGGATCGTCGTTTCGAAAGGCTCAGCCCCTCCCTGCCGATCTGGCGGAAGATCCCGACACCATAACAACGATCAGGCGGCAACCACCTTGTTCCGCCCGCCGTTCTTGGCAAGGTAGAGGGCTTCGTCCGCCCTTCTCAGTATGGCCTCCAGACCGGTATCGTCTTTACGAAGACTGGTGATGCCGATACTGACCGTAAAACGGACAGTCTTGTCGTCCACATACACCTTCAGGTCGGCGATGGTCTGGCGAATCCGTTCCGCAACGACCAATGCCCCTTCCCTTTCGGTCTCCGGCAGGATAATGGAAAACTCCTCGCCGCCGAACCGGCCCAGCACGTCGCATTCCCGGAGAATTTCCTGGCAATTGGCGGTAAAAGCCTTGAGAACCTCATCGCCAACCGCGTGGCCATGGGCATCGTTTATCTTTTTGAAGTGATCGATATCCATCTGGATCGCGGAAAATATATGGGAATAGCGTTGCGAACGCAAAAACTCCTTTGTGATGAACCCCATGAAATAACGGCGGTTAAAGACCCCGGTCAGCGGGTCGGTGATGGCCAACCGTTCAAGCTCCCGGTTCTGACCGAGAATCCTTTGCCGATAGGCCTCAAGCTGTTCAACCATCAAGTTGAACGAGTGGGAAAACTCCCCTAGAAATTCCACCCGCTGGGAAAAATCCCCCTTGGCTATCTGCCCTGTCTGCCAGGTGAGATGCCGGAGGGTCGCCTGCAGGTTCTTGAGATGATGGCAGGCCGGAAGGTTGGCCACGATCGAAACATCCATGTCACCGATGGAGAGCTGGTGGGCGGCATTGGTCAGGGAGGACAAGGCCTCGGTGAGGGCGTTGACGAATTCGCCTACCTGACGGACCTCATCCTCCCTTTGCCCTGTCAGATCAAGGGGATCAGGCTGTTCATTGTGCAGCAGCGCGTGGATATGGGCGCTGATCCTGTCCAGCCTTTCGATATCGTTATGATCCATGTGGTTACCCGGCAGGGTTGTCCCGGTCATACATCCGCAAGCACGACCTCGAAACGGCATACCCGGTCGCCGGTACACCAGCAATCCGTCTCCCTTGCCGTGAACCGCTTGCCGAAATGGGCCGAAAACAAAGAGGAGATAAACCCTTCGTCAAAGGTGCACACCAATTCGTCGCTTATGGGCAACCCCGAGCAGTCGAGGTCTTCCGCCACGGTGAGAATGAAACGGTGCTTGAGCAAATCAGAGGTCTCAACCCGCAGGATGCCGATGGACAGGGTTCTCAATGTTTCCTGGAGCGCGGCAATGAAGGCGTCGAAGTCCTGGTTTTTTTGGAGCAGATGTTCATGGAACGCCTTTCCCGCGCTCTGGCCGGCGTCAAAAAATATCCGGTTGGCCGTTGCCACATCGGTATGGGAGATAATCGCATCCCGCAGGGTGAATTGCATCAACCGGTAGACGGCCACCGCGGTTTGCGGGCCAAGATTGGGGCGGCCCCATTCGATATCGCCAAGATGTGACCAGTCAAACCGCGAGGACTTTCGCTCTTCCTTGAACATGGCCTTGCCTCTTTTGCCTTGGATGATAGCCAGAAACGCGTCAACGCCGCATATGACAATGCTAGCATATCCCTTTACCAAAAGGCAATGGGCCAGCGAGCGGAAAAAAGAAGAACCTGGGATCAGAGACTAGAAATACGAGGCGTTGGGAAAAAGATCCTCGGGGACATTACCCTTGCCATGTTGCTTGGCACAGGCATATCTGGCGCAGTCGCGGAAACCGGCAAGGCAATATTTCCCTTGAATTTTCGAGGAAAACTGCGGAACGCTTGCCATGATCGTTACAAAAAAATCACAGGAGCTTAAAAATTCACAGTCTGTTTTCTTGCCGGAAGGAGTTGCCACTGCGCTCTCCAAAGCTGGTTGGCCTATATTTTAAATTATAGCCCAAAAATCGGCGGATACACAATACGGAAAAACTACGGAGAACATCTCGGTTTTTACCTGGGTCTGCTCAGGATAAGATTGAGACGGGGAGGGGAACCAGCGGAATGAAGAGAAGATGAAAATGGCGGGGGTGCCCGATAGGGCCGTGATCTTTTTCAGAAGAGAAAACGAAACAACCTGTTGCCCGGATGGGCAACAGGTTGCAGGTAATGTTCGCGATACATAAACACAATGGAGGGGCCCCCCCCCTGGCACACGCTTTACCGGATATTTTCCAGGCTTGCCAGCCGGACCCTGCTGCCGAACACGCCGCCCTTGCCGGCAAGAACGCACTGATCATAGACCTGCAGGTCGTTGCTTTTGATAAGCTGGGTCAGATCGGCAACATAATCGGTTCCCCGGTTGGAATACTGGTGCAGACCATTGGCCAGGACAAGAGAGTCCATGGTCTCTTCCCTTTTATGCCGCAGCTCTTTGTAGGCGGGAACCCGGTTGATCATCAAGATATATGAACGAACGGAATCGAGCAGGGAGGCATATGCCGCGCCGGAGTATGCTTTTCCATCCTCGCGCCCGTCAGCCACGCGCCCCGATTTATCCCAGGTCAAGACTCCAAAGAGGTTGTTCCTCTCCAAGGAAAAGCGGGATCCACCCCATGATGATTCCAAGGCGCCCTGGGCCATGATCAGGCTCACCGGCACCGGACTGATGCGGCGGCGCAGATCGGCCACCTCATAGGCCCGGTATTTACGGCAGAGATTCTGCAGGTAAAAGACCTCATTCTGGGTCAAACCCGCAAGCCGGGTATAGTCTTGCGCGTTCAGGCCAAAGTTCAAGCGCTTGGGGGGGGACGCGAATTTCTCCAGGATCTTCTCAAAGGCGGACCGTTCTTCCTCAACCTCGGACAAGGCGATCATTGCCGCGGGAAGGAGAACATGGAGAAAGGCCTTTTTCTGGCTGGCCGCATCAAGGGACGGCATGTCCCCGGGAAACTTGCTGACCAGCACGGCGGGAACCTCTGAAAAAGGCTCGACTTCCCACAAGTTGTTGGCCTTGAGTTGACTCAGCAGATCCTCGGCGGTATGGACTTCAATGGTGGGGACGGACTGAAACCGTTGGGGAAAACGGATAAATACCGAGGAAGGCTGGGTCAACAGGGCGACAAGAAAGAAAAGCATGACCAGGGACAATCCGGAGACCATCCGCACCATACAGGAATCGACCGCTTTCTTGCCGAAATACATCGGGTTTTCGTCGTGTTTCACTGCCACTACTTTTTTATGTTTTACTACCACAACTTTTTCCTGCTCTGGGGTTACGTCCGGGGGACGGTTTGATGCAAGGCAGTCCATAGATCCTCCACCTGTGCAAACACATAACAAGAGAGCAAACGCTCGTCCTTGACCGTTGCCGTTGTTCCCCCTCTTCCTGTCCCGAAGAGGTAGGCGAACATACCAGATGCATCTTGTAAAGGCAAGCAAAACATCACGGCCGCGGCCCACGCAACCATCGAAACCTACTTTCCATAGTATAGAAAGGAAATAAAAACACAACAAATAGTGTTATTGTAGCATTTAAAATAATACCTAAGCGCCGAGGATTCCCCAACGATTTCCAGTGGTTTTCCCCCACGAGATTTTATTATTTTTTCATTACGGATAAAAAAAATGATCTGCCGGGCCCCGGTCATATTGCTACGATAAGGCCATGGACTCAAAGCATGATGGAATGGATGGAGGCGAAAAATAGTGGAAATACAACAGGATGTTGCCCATCAAGGAACAACGGGCGGGTACGGCAGGGCAAAAAAGGCATTGATCACGCCGAGGCCGTACAGCGGGGTTATTCGGCCTCGGCCTCCGGGACGTCGTCTTCCGCTGGTTTTGAAGCCTTGGCCGGCGCACTGGACTCTTGGGCCTGGACCGAGGCCTCACCCTCCTTGGCCGGAAAAAGGGTCGGTTGCACTTCGGCCGCTCCGGCAGGCTCCTTCTCGGCAGGCAATTCGGCGATCCGCCGCACCGGCCGGTCGGAAACCCGCTTGCCCAGGGCGGAAGCGCCCTTTATCAGAACCTCGCTGAAGCTGCAATCCACGTAGTTGTGGCGGGCCCGCTTGGACGGGGCGAGATGCACCCGCACCCTGCCCCCCTCCCCGATGGTCAGGTAGAGGATGGCGGAATTCTTGTGTTCCGGAAAGAGGCGGTATTCCTTTTCCAGGATGAATTTCGGGCTGTTAAACCGCTTGACATAGCAGAGATTCTGGCTGCCCTCGCGGTAGAGGATGTTGAAAACCCGTTTTTCCTCGACCTTGCCGCACCAGAGCACATCATGACCGACAAAGAGCTTGTCGATCACGTTGATGACCTTGTACATGCCGTTTTGGAAAATGAGCAGCAGCTTGTCGTATTCGGAACAGGGAAAACAATCCTCGGGCTTGGCCTTGACCTGATGGCCCAAAAAGCCGGTTTCCCGGTCATACCCCATGGTCAGGTTGGAGAGCGCCACCTTGCGCACCTCCACCTCGCCGAAGGTGGCGATCTCGGTGCGGCGCGGGTAGAGATGGCCGTAACGGTTCAGGAGATCGTCGAGATACTTGATGGTGTACCCGACCATGTCGAGCAGATAATTCTCCACCGCCTTGATGTTATCCCGGACCTCCTTGATGTCCTTCTTCTTCTTGTCCAGGTCGTAGCGGGAGATGCGCTTGATCCGTATCTCCAGCAGCCGCTCGATGTCCTCGGTGGTCACTTCGCGGACCAGCTTGTCCTTATAGGGCAGCAGCGCCGCGCCAATGGTCTCGACCACCGCCTTGTAGGTTTTGCACTCCTCGATCTCTTTGTAGAGCCGCTCTTCGATGAAGATCTGCTCCAACAGATGGGCGTGGAGCTTTTCCTTGAGCCTCCCATGTTCGATGGTCAGCTCCTTCTCCAGGTCGAGGACCAGTTTCTTGGTATTCTGGCGCAATACCTCGCTCACCGTGAGCACCGCCGGGTTGTTATCCACAATCACGGTCAGGTTCGGGCTGATCGGCACCTCGCAGTCGGTAAAGGCGTACAGGGCCTTGATGGTGTCCGCCGCGTAGATGCCGCGCACCAGCTTGATCTCGATCTCCACCTCTTCGGCGGTGTAGTCGTTGATGCTCAGAATCTTGAGCTTGTTCCCCCTGGCCGCCTTTTCCACGCTCTCGATCAGCGACTGGGTGGTCGTGCCGTAGGGGATATCCTTGATGGTGATGGTCTTCTCGTTCTTCTCCTCGATCCTGGCCCGGCAGCGCAAGCGGCCGTTGCCGTCCTCGTAGCCGGAAACATCGATGGCCCCGCCCAGGAGAAAATCCGGATATAAAACAAAGGGCTCGTCGCGGAGGATATTCTTCTGGGCTTCGAGCAGCTCGCAGAAATTATGGGGCATGATCTTGGTGGCCATGCCCACCGCGATACCCTCGGCCCCCTGCATCAATAAAAGAGGAATCTTGGCGGGCAGGGCCACGGGCTCCTGCATTCTGCCGTCGTAGGAGTCGGTGAACTCGGTGAGATCCTTGTTGAACAGGGTTTCCCTGGCCAGGGGGGAGAGACGGCACTCGATGTACCGGGCCGCCGAGGCCTGATCGCCGGTGAAGATATTGCCGAAGTTGCCCTGCCGGTCGATGAGATAGCCCTTGTTGGCCAGGTTGACCAGGGCGGAAAAGATCGAGGCGTCGCCATGGGGGTGGAGCTTCATGCAATCGCCCACCACGTTGGCCACCTTATGGAAGCGACCGTCATCCATGTTGAACAGGGTCTGGAGAATGCGGCGCTGCACGGGTTTCAAGCCGTCGGCCACGTCGGGGATGGCCCGCTCCCGGATGACGTAGGAGGTGTAGTCCAGGAAGTTGGTGTCAAAGAGCTTGTGCAGCTCGCCGTAATGGGAGGTATCCATGATTACACGACCACCAGATGATCCATGATGTATTCTTTGCGCTCGGGCGTGTTCTTACCCATGTAAAAGGAGAGCAGCCTGGGCACCTCGCTGAGGGTGTCGATATTCACCTGCTGCAAGCGCATGTCCGGGCCGATGAACTGCTTGAACTCCTTGGGGGAGATCTCACCCAATCCCTTGAAGCGGGTGATCTCCACCGCCTTTTTGCCCTTGCCGCCCAGCTTCTTTTCCGCCGCCTCCCGTTCCTTGTCCGAATAGCAGTAGACGGTCTCCTCCTTGTTGCGCACCCGGAAGATGGGGGTCTCAAGGATATAGACATGCCCCCGTTTGACCAACGCTTCGAAAAACTGGAGGAAATAGGTGAGCAACAGGTTACGGATATGCAGCCCGTCCACGTCGGCGTCCGTGGCCAGGATCACCTTGTCGTAGCGCAGGGTTTCCACGGAATCCTCGATGTCCAGGGTCCGCATCATGTTGTACATCTCGTCGTTCTTGTACAGCAGGGTCAGGGGCTGGCCGTAGACGTTCATCGGCTTGCCCTTGAGGGAAAAAACCGCCTGGGTCATGGGGTCGCGGGAGCTGACGATGGAGCCGGAGGCGGACTGGCCCTCGGTGAGAAAAAGCATGTTCTCGCGGTCCGGAGTGGAGGGCTTTTCCGGGGTCGGATGGTACTTGCAATCCTTGAGCTGGGGGATCTTTAAGGCGACCTTCTTGGCCTTGGCCTTGGCCTCCTTGCGCACATGCTGGAGCTCCTTGCGGATCTTGGCGCTCTGCTGGATCTTATCGATGATGATCTCGGCCAGCTCGGTATTCTTGTAGAAGAAATCGCAGACAAAATCCTTGACCTTGTTGACGATATCGCCCCTAACATCGGTGTTGCCAAGCTTGTTCTTGGTCTGCGACTCAAAGATCGGATCCTTCACCTTGACCGCGATGGCGCCAACCACCCCTTCCCGCACATCCTCGCCGGAAAACTTCTTGCCGGAAAAATCGTTGACCCCTTTCAGTATCCCCTCGCGGAAGGCGGAGAGATGGGTGCCGCCCTCGTTGGTATAGGTGCCGTTGACAAAGGAGAAATAGGTTTCGCCGTAGCCCTCGGTATGGGAAAAGGCGAACTCCAGGGTGGAATCCTTGAAATGGATCGGCGCGTAGAGCTGGGTTTCGGCGATCTCCTTGTCCAGCAGGTCGAGCAACCCGTTGGCCGAAAAAAAGCACTCGCCTTCGTAGTAGATCTTG
>JAJZPC010000007.1 GCA_021811385.1 Deltaproteobacteria bacterium
CATACACATAGGCCAGAACGAAGACAAAACCGCTCCCGGCCAGGAGAGCGGCGAGCAGTCCCGCCACCGTGGCAAGCCGGGGCCGGCTTGCCGACGAGGCGAGAAACGAAAGGGACGCAAGCAGAAAGCAGATCGCCGTGGCCGGGGACATATGGCCGATGGGGGTTTCTCCGGCGGGATGAATGATGGCGATGCCGGGATGTTCCGCTTCCAGATATATGCCCCGGCAGGAGAGGATGAAGAGCGTCAGGGCGACCACCGCCCCTGCCGAGATGATGGTCAGGCCTGCCCAATACGCTCCGCGGTGCGGAGGGCGGGAGCGGAGAGAGATCGCCACGGCGTAGAGCACGAACAGGAAGGCCGTGCTCGGCGCCACCGGAATAGTGCCGGAGCCGAGGCTGGAGAGAAAAGGCGAGCCAAGCATCCAGCCGAGCAGGGTGAGACCTCCCGCAACGGCCACAAACCCGGCGCAGACGCGAATCAGGAGCTGAAAAGGCATCGGCCCCCGGGCAACGGGCAGGGAGGGGGATCCGGTTCTTTTTTCCTTGTCCCGGAGATCAGCGGCCATGACCCATCTCATCGTTCTTTGGGTGGGGAAGTGGTATGGCAAGGTGGTGAGGTATTTGCATGCCACCATGATGGCACAAAGATCGGGACAATGTCAATCCGTGTCGGCATCATGCCGGGATGCTGGGCCAGGCGATGTTCTCCCACCAGTTTTCTTTTTCCTTCCAGTAATCCAGGGTCTGAATCGCCCCGTTGATCACCGAATGCATGGGGTCCGGCGCAATCCGTACCTCAAGGCTGGTGTTTGCCGCGATCAGGCTGTCCATGCCGGTGATGCAGCTGCCGCCTCCGGTCAGGCAGATGCCGGACTCCACTACCTCGCAGGAAATGTTTTCCGGAAGCTTCTTGAGCCCCGCTTCGATCATCTTGAGGATTTTTGCCAGCACCGGAGCCATGGCGTCGAGGATTTCCCGGCTGTGCACCGCGATTTTCACTTGCCTGCGGCGGATGATATCCATCCCCTGCACCGGGATATCCCTGCCGGCCGCATCATTGCCCTGCCGCAAGGCGGCAAGTTCGTGGGTCAATCGTTCCGTTGCGGCGGGGGTGGGGCAGACCCTGTGCCGGGAAATGATCGCGGAGCGTATCGCTTTTTGCAGGTCGCTACAGGCCGTGCGAGTCGCGGTGGCGAAAACCAGCCGCCCGTCACGGATCACGGCCATGTCGGTGACGCCTTCGCCGATGTCGATGAGCATTTGGGCGGAGGGCAGGGTCACGTCGATTCCCGCGCCGATTGCCGCGGCCCAGACCTCCGGGATGATGGCCACCTTGGCGGCGCCAGCATCCAGGACCGCCTTGGCCAGCAATTTCCGTTCAAGCTCTGTGGTGTCGGTGGGGGCGCAGGCCAGGGAAACTGGCTGCCGCAGGCCGGTGCGGGTATGTTTCAGCAAGGGTTTCAGGAGACTGACCGCGTTGTGGATGTCGACAATCACCCCGCCGCGCAAGGGGGAAGAGGTCAGGTGGTTGTTGAGGTAGGAGAAGTAATCGTCCGGGGCTTGAATTTCCTGGTCCTGGCGCACGTGCCGCACCAGGGACGGCTCTTCGCGGAAAACCTCTCCCCGTCCGGAATAAATCCTGGTATTGGCCGTGCCGAGATCAATGGCGATGCTGGGTTGGTTAAGTATTTGCCGGAAGCATGCGAGCATGGCGTCGTATCCTGAAAAATTGTTGAAGGAAAATACTCCTGTCAGCATACCTATTCTTCAGAAAAATGGCAATTTGTTGTTTTTCCCGTGAAATCATGACCCAGGTTGGGGGAGATCGTCAAGCTTTTCGTCGATCCCCGGCAGCTCGATGGTCACGTTCCGCAGGGCATGGGTCTGGCAGGAAAGCCGCCAGCCCGCGCTGATCAACGCCTCTCCGAGGCGGGCTATCTCGGCGGGCCGCACCGGGGAAAGGCCGGAATCGCCGTCAATCACCCGGAACCGGCAGCGGCCGCAGGCGGCCTTGCCGCCGCAGAGCGTCTGGATCGGGATGTTCTGCATCAGGTAGTTGTTGAGCAGACTGAAGGCCGGGTTGACCGTTACGGTGAGCGAGCGGTTGGCGATGAACACCTGGGGCTGGTTCGGCATGGCGGCTCTCCTTACTGCACGCTGGGTGAGGCTTCCGGGTTGAAGGGGTTGGTGCGCACCGACAGGGAGTAGAGATAGGGGTAGTTGTGCCTCAGGTAGGCCATGTAAGGCAGCCATTGCCGGACCAGCGAGTTGTAGGCCCGGTTGAGATCGCCGCCCAGATGCTTGTGGTCCGGAGTCGAGAGGTTGACCAGATCCTCCCGCGCGGAAAGTTCCTCGGTGAGGTGGAACACCGCCTGGAGATGGCCGGTGAAATGCTCCTGCTCCAGGGTGATGGGGTTTTCCAGCAGGGAAACCAGGGACTGTCGCCGTGCGGCGAGAAACCCGTGCAGCCGTTCCAGATCAACTTTTGCTTCGTCAACCTTGAACACGTGGGGGTGGATGGACTTGTCCGCCCGCTGGAAATCCTGTTCCGTCCAGTGGTCCTTGATGGCGAGATGCTCCTGGAACTGGCCCAGGTTTGGGTCCGCCTGGGCGCAGATGGACAGGAGTCTGGTGCCCACCTCGCTGAAATAGACGCCGATGATCAGATGCAGTTTTTTGTGGCGGGCCTCAAGTTCGTGCCGGCTGAGCATGATCTCCGTGGCGTAGGCGACCACGCCCAGGAAAGCGCCGGTTCCCAAGAGGATGAGGCCGACGGCCAGCATCTTGCCCGTCTGGGTGAGAGGATAGATGTCGCCGTAGCCCACGGTGGCGATGGTGACGATGTTGAAGTAAAAGGCATCGGCCAGGGAGAGATGTTCCGTGACCATGAAGGCAAAAGTGCCGAAGATCATGATCAGCACCAGGGCGGCGAGGAAGAAACGGAGGCGGAAATGAAGGTGATTCATGGAACGTCCTTTACTGGTTGGGATGGCGCGGTGCGCAGGGTGAGAACGGCGATCTCGCCGGGGCAGTTGAAACGCAGCGGCGCGCCGGAAGCTCCGACCCCACGGCTGGTAAAGCCCTGCATGGTCTGGTATTGCCAGAACCCCCTGGCGGTGAAGCGGGGGGCGCTGCTGTTGGTGTAGATGGGGGTTCCCGAGCCAAGGCAGATCTGGCCGCCGTGGGTATGGCCGCAGAGGTAGAGGCCGACGCGGAGGGCCGCCGCCTCCTGGTACGCCTCGGGCGAGTGGGCGAGCAGGATGCTGAATCCGTTGGCCGGCACGGTGCCGAGCGCCTTGGCCGGATCATGGGTCTTGTAGTAGTTGGGGTCGTCGATGCCGGCCAGCCAGATGGTTTCTCCGTTTTGTTCGATCAGGGTCGCGTCGTTGACCAGCATCAGCATCCCAGCCTCCTCGAAATCCGGGACCATCTCGATGCAGTCGTGGTTGCCCAGCACTCCGAAGATCCCGTGCTTTGTTGTGACATGCGGCAACAGGCGCCGCAATTCCCTGAGGCTCGGGGCGATGGGGCCATAGGTTTCCATCCGGATGTCGCCGCCGATCAGGCAGAGGTCGAAGCTTCGCCCTTCAAGGCGGGCGAGGACGCGATCGACCAGCCCCGGCAACCCGTCGAGGTGCAGGTCGGTGAGCAGCAGGATGGTGAAGCCCTCAAAGGACTTGGGCAGACCGGGGCAGACGATCTCATGCCCGGTGAGTTCCGGTTTGAGGGCGTTGGCAATGCCCTGCTCGTAGCGGCCCAGCAGCCGGAAGGCGGTGGAGACCAAGACCCGGTTGTAGATCAGCGAGGAAAGATTGAACAACACATGCCAGCGCGCCAGGGGCTGGTGGCAGGAACGCCATTCGCGCAGCCGCACCGTGGAGCGGACAAAACGCGGATAGTTTTCCATGGGGGGCTTGAAGAGGACATATTTCCAGAACCGGGCTCCGGCATGGGCCACCGGGACGAAGATGGCCAGGGCCAGGGCGGCTGACCAGAGAGGGGTCTGCATCCTCCCTGCCAGATAGAGGGCGGGCAGCAGCGCCTCGAATATCTGATCCAGCCCGAAGACCGATTCGCCGCTGGCCAGGTGCAGCCTCCGCTTGATGAAGCTGGACATGAGATCGCCTGCCATGAGCAGGGTTGCGGCACACGCCGCCGTTTGCCAGGAAACCCCAAGCAGCGGGAAGGCCAGGGTGGCGCCGATCAGGCTGGCCAGGATGCCCCGGATGGTTTTGTGGGGGCCGAAGAGCGGCCTGCCGTCGAACCAGGTTGCGCCGTGGTCCAATGGCCTGGCCAACCGGTCGCCCAGGGCCAGGCTGGCCAGGGGCGGGAGCAGGTTGCCCCAGAAGAGGAAGCAGAGAATCTTGATGGCGGCGGTCATCTAGTACCTTGTAACTCTATAATATTTCAGGAAAACTCCCCTCCCCTTGCGGGAGGGGGTGGGGGTGGGGGTAGTTACAACCTGCTGATATAATGGCAACTCCCCCCTCCCCCGCAAGGGGGAGGGAATTAATTTGATGTCGGTTACAAAGTTACAAGGTGCTAGGTTCAGTTCAGCGCAGAGGCGGATTAAAATAACCGAAACGCAGCCAGGGGAAGCGAAGTTTCAGCTCCCGCAGCCAGACGCGGATGCCCATGGGCGGGCCAGCCTCCTTGAATTCCAGGGCGTCAAAATACCAGTCCGGGTCCATGTTGAGGTTGCGGAGCTGGAGGAAATCCGGCTGGTATTCGCTGATCAGTTCGCACAGGGCGGCAAACTCCGCCGGGTCGTCGGTGAAGCCGGGCAGGATGAAATAGTTGAGCGAGACAAAGCGGCCATGCTGCTTCATGACCCGGATCGACTGCTTGACCGAATCCAGGTTGAACCCCTTGGGCCGGTAGTAACGCTGGTGGTAAATGGACTGCGCGCTGTTCATGCTGACCCGCAGGCTGTCGAGGCCCGCATGGGCCAGACGATCCACGGCTTGGGGCAGGCCGGCGTTGCTGTTGAGGTTGATGGTGCCCTGGTCGGTTTCCTTACGGATCAGGAGGATGGCCGCCTCGATGGTGTCGGCCTGGAGCAGGGGTTCGCCCTCGCAGCCCTGGCCGAAGCTCGCCACTCCGCCCTTGACCGATTTGAGATGGGGCACGGCGATCTCGGCGATCTCCTTGGGGGTGGGGACAAAGGCGATCCGGTCCTGGGTGGAGGGGCAGCAGCCCGAGGGCTGGAGCGAGATGCAGCCAATACATTGGGCGTTGCACACCGGCGAGCAGGGCAGGGGCGCCTCGAACTGCCGGAGGAAGTAGTTGATCGCCGCGGGACAGCGGTAGGTAAGGCAGCACTTGCCCAGATGCTGGATAAGCCGGTTCTGCTCGTGTTGCCTCAGCCATTGTTCGGTGCGGCGCACAAGTTTTTCCGGCTGAAAGCGGTTCATCTCCTGGCGCTTGTCCGGGTCGCTGCGAAAACCGCTGACCCAGAACTGGCCGTCGAGCCAGCCCACGGCGGTGTAGGCAAACAGCGGCAGATGGGGCAGATCTCCCTTTGGCTTTTCAAACCCGGCCCAGTGGATCGCGGTGTGGGCCGGGGACATGAAGGCCGCCACCGCCTGGATGCCGGCGTGCGGGTCCAGTGGGTTTTCCGCCACCAGCAGGGGTTCGTCGGTTTCCGGGTCGATACCCACCGGCAACCGTCCCGGCAGCACGAAGATATCGCTGCCCTCGGGCAGGGGGATAAGGTCTTCGAGCCCGGGCCGGGAAAAATGGCTGCCGCTGCGGCCCCCCATGTCGAGCTCGGGATAATCCGTGATCTCGCCTGCGGCGTTGGCAAAGACCAGGCTGGGGGTTTTGTTTGGGTGTTTGCTTGGCATTATGGTCTGTCGGGCTGGAATTATTCTTATTCTGGCTGGCTATTTTTCCTATCCTAGAACAGTTTGAGTCTCTCAACAACCAGAGTTCTCGCGCTCGCGTTCTTTTCTAATGGACAGCCATGCCGCAACCGTACGATAATCAGGCAAAAACCTATTGAGTTTCTGCGATAATTGTGTATTTTGTCCCTCTTGATTTGAGCAACAATTCCCGAGGAGGATATCAGATGCAGCAGACAGCGGAAACAAAGGCCTGGAGTATCGACAGGGCCCGGGAGCTGTATGGTATTGCCCGTTGGGGATTGCGTTATTTCGATATCAACGGCCGCGGGCAGGTGACCGTTGCTCCGCTCAAGGAGCAGGGCGGCACCATTGCCATCGTCGACGTGATCAGGGAGGCGGTGGAGCAGGGGTTGCATTTCCCCATGCTCATCCGCTTTCACGACCTGCTGCGCAACCGGGTGGAGCGGATCAACAAGGCCTTCAACGACGCCATTGTCGAGCTGGAATACAAATCCATCTACCGCGGCGTTTATCCCATCAAGGTCAACCAGCTGCGCGAGGTGGTCGAGGAGATCATCGACGCGGGAAAGCCCTTCCACCATGGCCTTGAGGTCGGTTCCAAGCCGGAGCTTTACGCGGCCCTGGCTTTCCACGAAGACCGGGAAAGCCTGATCATCTGCAACGGCTACAAGGATGCCCTGTACATCAAGACCGCGCTCCTTGGCCGCAAGCTGGGCAAGAAGATCATCCTGGTGGTGGAAAAGGTCGAGGAAGTTTCCAATATCATCCGCTATGCCAAGGAGCTGAAGGTGGAGCCGATGATCGGCCTCCGCGTTCGGTTGATGAGCGGCGGCAAGGGCAAGTGGGAGAAGTCCACCGGCGAGGACGCCAAGTTCGGCCTGTCCACCCAGGAGATCCTCCAGGTTTCCGACCTGCTCAAGGAAGCCGACCTGGCCGATTGCCTCAAGCTCGTGCATTTTCACAGCGGCTCCCAGATTCCGGACATCCTCACCATCAAGAAGGCGGTGCGGGAAGGGGCCATGTTCTATGCCAAGATCCGGCAGATCGGCCATGGTCTGGAATACATCGATGTGGGCGGCGGCCTGGGCGTGGACTACGACGGCAGCCGCACCACCTTCCATTCCTCCATCAACTATTCCCTGAACGAATACGCCCGGGACATCGTCTACAACATCATGGATGTCTGCGATTCCCAGGGGGTCGAGCATCCGATCATCATCAGCGAGTCGGGCCGGGCCGTGGTGGCGCACCATTCCGTGCTGGTGGTGGAGACCTTCGGCGACATCAAGAAGATGGAACAGGCCAAGGAGCCCGCCAAGCCGGAGATCCCGCACAAACTGGTGGATGAGGCCTGGTACAATTACACCCACGTCAACCCCAGCAATCCGCTGGAGGCCTACCACGACGCCCTGCACAACAAGGAGGAGACCCAGGTCCATTTCGAGCTGGGCCTCATCGGCCTGGAGGTGAAGGCGGAGGTGGAGAAGCTTTTCTGGCTCACCGGCGCCAGGGTGCTGGAACATTTCCGGGATGCCGAATACAAGCCCGACGACATTGTCGAGCTGGAGAGCAAGTTTTCCGACCAGTATCTCTGCAACTTCAGTGTGTTTCAGTCATTGCTCGATCATTGGGGCTACGGGCAGTTGTTCCCGATCATGCCCCTGCACCGGCTGAACGAGGAGCCGCAGCGGCGGGGAACCCTGGCCGACATCACCTGCGATTCCGACGGCACGGTCGCCAAGTTCATCAACCTGTACGAGGAAGGGGTGGACACTCTGCCGCTCCATGATCTCAACGGCAAGCCCTATTATCTCGGGGTTTTTCTCACCGGCGCCTATCAGGACATCATGGGCGACCTGCACAACCTCTTCGGCCGGGTGAACGAGGCCCATGTCTTTTTGGATGAGGATGAGGATTCCGGGTACTATATCGAGGAGACCATCGAGGGCACCACCATGGAAAAGGTGCTGGCCTTGGTCCAGTACACCGGCACCGATTTGAAGCGGAAGATGAAAAGTCAGGTGGACAGCGCCATCAAGGAAGACAGGCTGCGGCCCAATGAGGCCATGCGGCTCCTGGGCGAGTACGAGAAGGGGCTGAAGGGGTACACCTACCTGGATCTCAAGAAGGTCAGGAAGAAGGGGTGAAGGGGAAAGGTTAAAGGCTGAAGGTTAAAGGTTAAAGGCGAAAGGATACAGGACAGGTCACGGATGGGGAGCAAGGGCGGTTTTTGGCTTTTATGTCTTTAACCTTCAGCCTTTCACCTTGAGCCTTTATCCTGTTCTTAATCCTTGGGGCGGAGAACCTTGAGCACGGATTCAACGACCTGGTAGATTTCAAGATCGTCGCCATAGACGTCCTGCACCTTGTCGTTTTCCACCAGATCCTCGCAGATGTACTGGGTCACATAGAGGCTGAGGAAGTTGGCGTCCACCACCAGCTGCCGCAGCGGGGCGATCTTGTACAGCATGTCGAACTCTTCCATGCCGGAGAGCTTCTCGAACAGCTCATGGAAAAGCTTGCGGATCGCGGTCTCGTCGGTGATTTCGAGGATCTTCTTGTCCAGCAACCGTTGCACCATCTTGGTTGCCAGCTCATCGGCATTCTTGTAGAGCATCTGCATCATGTATCGCCGCTCGCGCTCGCGTTTGCGGTCGATTGCTCCACCTGTCGTGTCGTTGTGAGGTCTGCTGTGACTGCCCATGTTTCTATTTCTCCCGCGCTTGTGCCGAATATTGTTGGATGAATCTGTAGTTAAATAACGGAAAATTCCATAAAGGGAAAGGGTAAAGATAAGAGAATTCTTGCATTCGGGTAAAAATGTTTTATGAAACACCGGGAAGAGGGGCATTGCCTTTCCGTGCCTGGCATTGATTTTTCTGTAATTTTGAGGTGAGAGATGACAAATACCATTGCTTCAACACGGCTGACCATCCTGCTGCCCGCGGGCCGTCTACCCTTGGCGATCATGGACAAGGCCAATGAGTTGGCTAAAAAATACCAGCTGGAAATCTACCTGAGCACCATGCAGAATCTGCGGCTCATGGGCATCCGGGAGGAGGATCTCCCTGCGATCCGCGGGGAATTGGCCGCGCTGGGCGCGCAGTTCAAGGGGCCGGGAAAGTTCCCGATTCCCCGGGTCTGCATCGGGGTCCGCGACTGCTCCATGGGCATCGGCGACCCGGAGCGGATCTCCGCCCTGATCCTTGAGAAATTTCAAGGAAGGGAGAAAACCAAGCAGAAATTCAAGATCGCCATCTCCGGTTGCACCCTGGGGTGCCCGGGGGTGCTGACCACGGACATCGGCATCATGGCCACCCGCAAGGGCTTTGATCTCTATGTGGGCGGCAAGGGCGGCCCCAGCCCACGGGTTGGCCGCAGGATTCTCCGGGATCTGGACGAGCAGGGGGTGCTGGCTGCGGTGGCGGAGCTGGTGGAGTTCCACGACGCGCATACCGAGACCAAGCAGCGGATGGTGAAGCTCATTGATCATCCGGAGTTTCCGTATAAAGCTGAGTTGAGCAGCTTGCCTGCTCAAACGAAACTTATGCCCGAAGGGGGCAAAGAGGCGGTGTAAGGTTCGCTTCGTAAAGTTTGATGGACTTTAATAACTTGGAATTTGCTGTAAACAGGTGCTTCGACAAGCTCAGCACGAACGGAATATCAATGCGTTAAGACAGTTTCCGCTCGTCCTGAGCTTGTCGAAGGGCAGTTGTTATGAGTCCGTCAATCTTTAAGCGATCAAAAAGGGGTGACCCGGCATGACTGGTATTCCGATGGTGCAACCCGAGATTCTCTTTGCTGTAGGCGTATTGTTTTTCGCCTATTTCATCCGCGGCATCGCCGGGTTCGGTTCGGCGCTCATCTCCGTGCCTCTGCTGGCTCTTTTTTTTCCTGTTTCCCAGGTGGTGCCCCTGATCGGGCTGCTGGACTGGCTGGCCTCGGTCAGTCAGGGGCTGCCCAACCGGCGGCTCATCCGCTGGCCCGATCTGCTGCCGCTTTTGCCCTTTACCGTGCTGGGCGTTGCCGCCGGTCTCTATCTGCACACCGTTCTGGCACCGAGCAGCCTGCTCTTCGCCCTGTCCATCTTTATCATGCTCTATGCGGTCTATGCCCTGCTGCCGTTTCCGCCCCTGCACGGAGAACGTTGGTTGGCCGGGCCTGCCGGTTTGCTTGGGGGGTCGGTGGGCGCGCTTTTCGGCACCGGGGGACCGTTTTATGTGATCTACCTCACCCTGCGCCAGCCGGATAAAACCGAGTTCCGCACCACCATCGCCACGATCTTTGTGATCGACGGGCTTTGCCGGATCGTGGGTTTTTCCCTGAGCGGTTTTTATACCCTGCGGATCATGGCGCTTTTCGCGGGGATTATACCCGTTGCCGCGTTGGCCCTCTGGCTTGGAGGTAAGGTGCATCTGCGGCTCAGCCATGCGGTCTTTGTCCGTCTGGTCAGCATGATTCTGCTGGGAAGCGGGATCGCCTTGCTGGTGAAGGCGCTTAAGGTCTAGTCGATCGTTTTTTTAGTATGTGATGGAAAACTCCGTTCGGCCTGAGCGTGTTGAAGGCCGGCAGTAGCAAAGGGCCGCGGTTCGACAGGGCTCTCCTGAGCAAAGTCGAAGGGCTCACCGCGAACGGTACAGGTTGTATGTAGCGAAATGATCTGCTCGGAAACACAGGGAGACCCCATGCACACCCTCACGCAGCTGAAAAAATATTCCGCCGAACTGGTTGACCTGCACCACACCCTGGCCCTCATGCAATGGGATCAGGAGGTGCGCATGCCCCGCCGGGCAGCGGAAGGGCGGGCCGGGCAGTTTGCCACCCTGAGCGCGCTGGCGCATCGCCGGGAGGTTTCCCCGGAGCTTGGCGCCCTGCTGGCTGGGGGCGAGGCGCACAAAGAGTCCCTTTCCGTGGAGGACCGCGCCCTGCTGCGGGTCATGCGCCGCAGCTATGATCAAAATACCAAGCTGCCCGAGGAGTTTGTCGCCGAGTTTTCCCGTCTTACCTCCCAGGCCCAGATGGCCTGGCTTGAGGCCAGGGAACAATCCGATTTTGCCATCTTCCAGCCCCTGCTGGAACGGCTGGTGGTCTTATCCCGTCAGCAGGCCGAGTATCTGGGCTATGCCGCCCATCCCTATGACGCGCTGCTCGATCTCTACGAGGAAGGGCTCACCACCGCCAGGGTGGCAGGGATGTTCGGTGAGCTGCAAGCGCCCCTGGTTGAACTGGTCAGAAGGTTTTCCGGCCGCCTGACGCCCTTGTCGTTTGCCGAGCCATTCCCCCAGTCGGGTCAGGAACGGTTTGCCGAACATCTGCTGGTGGCCATGGGCTTTGATTTTTCCCGGGGCTGCCTGGCCCGCTCACCCCATCCCTTCACCACCACCCTGGGGCACCATGACCGGCGCATCACCAATCGCTATGCTCCCACGAGTCTGGATTTCATCTTCGGCGCCCTGCACGAGGGCGGGCACGCCCTGTACGAGCAGGGCATTGACGAGCGTTTGGCCAACAGCCATCTCGATGACGGGGTTTCCCTGGGGATACACGAGTCGCAATCCCGACTCTGGGAGAATGTCGTGGGCCGCAGCCGGCCCTTTTGGCAGCGGTTTTTCCCGGAACTGCAGAAGGCCTTTCCGGCTCAGTTTGCGCACACCGGGCTCGATGATTTTATCCGGGGCATAAACGCCGTTACCTCCGGCCTGATCCGGGTGGACGCCGATGAGGTGACCTACAACCTCCATGTCCTGATCCGGTTCGAGATTGAAAAGGGGCTGATCGAGGGGAGCCTGGGGGTTGCCGATCTGCCCCGGATCTGGCGGGATAAATACCGGCAGTATCTCGGGGTGGAGGTCGAATCCGACGCCGACGGGGTCTTGCAGGACATTCACTGGGCCCACGGCAGCTTCGGGTATTTCCCCACCTACACCATCGGCAATCTGGCCGCAGCCCAGATCTGGGAGGGTTATAAAAAATATGATCCCACTTTCACCCAAACCCTTGCCGACGGGAACCTGGCAAAGATCAAGGAGTGGCTGGTCCGGGAGATCCACAGCCACGGCAGCGTCCATCTGCCCGAGGAGTTGCTGGCGCGGGTAACGGGCGCGCCGCTTTCCGCCCAGCCGTTTCTTGCCTATCTTGAGGAGAAGTTCGGCACGCTTGCCGGTTGATCCGGGCGGCGGGCGTGTTTCCTGTTTGTTCATCCGCGCGGGTCCGGTGATTTTAGCGGCAAATCCCGGCCGGAGCGAGTATACTGGCCTCCTTGTCCTTTGGGAATACTGAGTAAATAAAGAGTCTCTTGCACAATAAAGGATGTTTCAGGTCGTCGTTCCGGCGAAAGCGGGAATCCAGGCATTGTTGCTGGTTTTTCCTGTCCTGGACCCCGGCTTTCGCCGGGGCGACTTCATTTTGCAAGCGGCTGTAAGAAATTCATGAGAGTTGTTATGAGACCTCTTCGTATATTGCTGGTGTCGGCGCTGTTTGTATGCGCGCTCGGCGGGAGTCTCTCCCCGGTGCGGGCCGGCCAGGATCCCTTTCCCCTGTATGACTGCATCACGCCCAATGTCGCTTTCTGGCGCGATATCTACGGCAAGTATCCCTCTTCCCAAGGGGTGCTCCACGACAAGCGGGATCTGAGCATTATCTACGAGGTGCTGGATGTCGAGGGCACCTGGGAAACCGCGGCCCGGGAGCGGGATCGGCAGAAGATAGAAAGGGTCAAGGAGAGGTATCTCGATATCCTCAAATCCCTGGCTGCGGGCGTTCCCCCCCAGAGCAGGGAGGAAAGGCGGGTGGCCGCGCTCTTCGGCGCAAGGGCCACACCCGAGGATTTTCGCCTGGCCCAGGAGAACATCCGTTTTCAGTCCGGCCAGAAGGATAATTTCCGGAAGGGTCTGATCCGCTCCGGCGCCTACCTGGAGGAGATCAAGGAGATCATGGCGAGCTACGGGGTGCCAGAGGATCTCGCCTATCTGCCCCATGTGGAATCATCCTTCAACTACAAGGCGTACAGCAAGTTCGGCGCGGCCGGGATCTGGCAGTTCACCGAATCCTCGGGCAAACAGTTCCAGCTCGACGTGGATTACGCCATTGACGAGCGGCGCGATCCGCTCAAGGCCACCCACGCCGCGGCACGAATGCTGCGGCATAACTACGAGAAACTCGGCACCTGGCCTCTGGCGGTAACCGCCTATAATCACGGGATCAACGGCATGATGCGGGCCAAGGCGGCCAAGGGGGATTATGAAAGAATCTTCCAGGAGCATGAAAGCGAGTTGTTCAAGTTCGCCTCGAGAAACTTCTATTCGGAGTTTCTCGCCGCCAGGGAGGTTGCCAAGAACTACCAGGCCTATTTCGGCCCGCTTCCCATCGAGCCGCCGGTGAACAGCAAGGCTGTGGTTCTGCCCAACTACGCCCTGGTGAATGATCTGGTCAAGCATCTCAAGGTCGATCTGGACACCTTCAAGGCCTTGAACCCGGCCCTGCGCGAACCGGTCTACCTCGGCCAGAAACTGATTCCCAAGGGCTATGAGGTGCGGGTGCCGCAACAGGGCAAGGCTGTGCGTCTGGCGGACAATATCCCGCCGCAGATCCTCAAGGAGGATCAGGCGCAACCCACCATCTATCAGGTGCGCCAGGGGGATACCGCTTTTTCCATCGCCCGGCAGCATGGCATCAGCGTGGCTGATCTCCTGCGGGGCAATGGGCTCGACGACCAGGCGGTGATCTGCCCCGGTCAGAACCTGCGCATTCCAGGCGCGGGTGAACGGGGAACGCTGGTTGCCATGGTTGGAAAAAAGATCGAGCCCCAGCGCCCAGCCGGTTTGACCCCGGTGGTTCCCAACGAAAAACCGGCCCCGCAGCCGGCAGGCGAGGTGGTGTCCCTGGTGAAATTGGCGGGCGTGCCGGAGTCGGTCCAGGTGGCTCAGGTGGCCCAGTCGCCCAAGGCAGCTCCGGCGTCGGAACCTGCCCCGGCCAAGGGCGCGCAATGTCCGCCCCTCAATCCGGCCAAGGTGCTGGGGAATCTCGGGGTGGAGCAGGTCACCAAGAACAAGAAGCAGGGCAAGGGGTATGGCATCATCCGGGTGGAGGCCGAGGAAACCCTGGGCCATTATGCGCGCTGGCTCGGGATTCGGGCCTGGGATCTGCGCCACCTGAACAACTTGCGCTACGAACAGTCCCTGACCGTGAACCAGAAACTCAAGATCCCCCTTGCCAAGGGGAGCAAGGAGCGGTTTGAGGCCCAGCGCTACGAGTTCCACAAGGAGATGGTGGAGGATTTCTTCGCCGCCTACCGGCTGATGGAAGGCACCCGCACCTACCGGGTGAAGCAGGGGGACACCATCTGGTCGTTGTGTGAGACCGAATTTGAGCTGCCTTTCTGGCTGATCAAAAAATACAACCCCTCCGTGGACTTCGCCCAGTTGAAACCGGGGTTGCGGTTGGTGGTGCCCCGTGTTGAATCGATCCGTTGACCGCTGCCCTGACCGACGCCATGGATACCCAGCCCAAAACCATTCTGCTCAAGGATTACCGTCCGCCAGCCTACACGATCGAAGAGGTGGCGCTCGGTGTGGATCTGTTCGAGGATCGGGCCCGGGTCTGTTCCCGTCTGGTCTGCCGCCGCAACACCGGTACTGCGCCGGATGCCCCCCTTGTGCTCCAAGGGAGGAAGCTGGTGCTCAAGGGGATTACTCTCGACGGTGTGGCCCTTACGCCGGACCACTATCACGTCGATGCCGAAACCCTCACCCTTTCAGCAATGCCTGCGCGGTTCGTGCTTGAAGTCGAAACCGAGCTTTATCCCCAAAACAACACCTCCCTCGATGGTCTGTACCGCTCCAGCGGTAATTTTTGCACCCAGTGCGAGGCAGAGGGGTTCCGCAAGATCACCTATTTTCTCGACCGGCCCGATGTGCTGGCCCGTTACGAGGTAACGATCACTGCCGAGCAAGAGCGCTATCCGGTGTTGCTGGCCAACGGCAATCGGCTCGACGCCGGAGTGCTGGACGGAGGCCGCCATTATGCGCGCTGGCAGGATCCGTACCCCAAGCCCTCGTACCTTTTCGCCATGGTTGCGGGCAATCTGGTCAAGATCGCGGACACCTTTGTCACCCGCTCCGGCCGCCAGGTTGCCCTGGAGATCTATGTCGAAGCACATAATCGGGACAAGTGCGATCATGCCATGGATTCGCTCAAAAAGGCCATGCGCTGGGACGAGGAAACCTTTGGCCTGGAATACGATCTCGACCAGTACATGATCGTGGCGGTGGACGATTTCAACATGGGCGCCATGGAGAACAAGGGGCTCAACGTCTTCAATTCCAAGTACGTGCTGGCCCGGCCGGACACCGCCACGGATGCGGATTACGAGGGGATCGAGGCGGTCATCGCCCACGAATATTTCCACAACTGGACCGGCAACCGGGTCACCTGTAGGGATTGGTTTCAGTTGAGCCTCAAGGAAGGGCTCACCGTGTTTCGCGACCAGCAGTTCACCGGGGATCAGGTTTCCCCCGCGGTCAAGCGCATCCACGATGTCCGGCTCCTGCGCAACGTGCAGTTCCCCGAGGACAACGGCCCCATGGCCCATCCGGTGCGGCCCGATTCCTTCATGGAGATCAACAATTTCTACACCGTCACCATCTACGAGAAAGGGGCCGAGATCATCCGGATGCTGCACACCCTACTGGGAGCGGAACGGTTCCGGCAGGGGCTGGCCCTCTATCTCTCGCGGCATGACGGCCAGGCCGCAACCACCGATGATTTTGTCCAGGCCATGGGTGAGGTCTCGGGCCGCGATCTCACGCAGTTCAAGCGTTGGTACACCCAGGCCGGCACCCCGCGCCTTGCTGTGCAGGGCGAGTATGACGATCAAGCGCGGACCTATACCCTGCGCCTCGGGCAAAGCACGCCGCCCACCCCAGGCCAGCCGGAGAAGGAGCCGCTCCATATCCCGGTTTCCATTGGGTTGCTCGATGGCCAGGGCAGGGAGATCCCGCTGGTCTGTGCGGAGCGGCCGGGGGAAGCGGAGCGCGGCCTGTTCGAGCTGCGCGGAGCCCAGGAGACCATCCGGTTCAGCGCGGTGCCGGAACATCCGCGGCTTTCGATTTTGCGCAATTTTTCCGCGCCGCTCAAGGTTGATTACGATTGCGATGCGGAAGAGCTGCTCTTTCTCTTCCGTTATGACCAGGATCCCTTCAACCGCTGGGAGGCGGGGCAATGTCTGGCCAGCCGGTTGCTCCTGGGGCTGGTGGAGGATTTCCGGCACAACCGCCCCCTGGTCTTGGACCAACGGTTTATCGAGGCCTGCGGCCGGTTGCTTGATCGCGAAACCGTGGGGGATAAGGGGCTCCTCGCCCTGCTGCTTACCCTGCCCTCGGAGGAATACCTGGCCGAGCAGATGGAGGAGGTGGATGTCGAGGGTATTCACACCGCCCGCCTCTTTGCCCGGCAGACCCTGGCCCGTTCCCTGCGCCCCCTGTGGGAGCAGACGTATCAGGCCAACCAGGCCAGCGGTCCATATTGCTACGAGCCTAAGTTGGCAGGGCAAAGGGCGTTGCGCAATCTCTGCCTCGCCTATCTCGTCGCCCTTGAGGACAATGGCGCGGTCCAGATGGCCCTTGAGCAGTTTGCCAAGTCCGACAACATGACCGACCAGATGGCCGCTTTCTCACCCCTGGTCCATTCGGCCCGGTCCGAGCGGCAGCAGATCATCGCTGATTTTTACCACCAATGGCAGGGTGATTCCCTGGTCCTGGACAAGTGGTTTGCGGTGCAGGCCACGGCCCCGCTGCCGGAAACCTTGGGCGAGGTGCAATCGCTCATGGCGCATCCGGCCTTCCAATTGAAAAACCCCAACAAGGTCCGCGCCCTGCTGGGCTCATTTGCCGGGGGCAATCCCCTCTGTTTCCACGAATTGTCCGGCCGTGGCTATGCCTTTCTGGCCGAGCAGATTCTTGCCCTTGATCCGCTCAACCCGCAGGTTGCCGCCCGTCTGGCGGCCCGGCTCGGGCGGGGCGCGCGCTATGATGCAACCCGGCGAGGCCTGATGCGGGGTCAGCTTGAGCGGATTGTCGCCAACAAGTCATTGTCCCGGGATGTGTACGAGGTGGTGAGCAAGAGTTTGGGGTGAATGTGATTTCTTAGAACAACAGACAAAGAGGTACGCACATGGACATTTCAAAAACGATTGCCGAGATGAAGAAAAACCCCGCTTTTGCCGAGAACGTCGGCATGGTCCTGGTCCACAACGGCGTGGTCCGGGCCTGGTCGCGCAAGACCAGGGAAGGGGTCATCGCCCTTGAGGTTACCCCGGATCAGAAAAAGGTCGAGGCGATCCGTCAGGAATTCTTGAAAAAGCCGGGGATCTTCGACATCGTGATCGAGGCCAAGAGCGGCAGCTTTCAGCCCGGCGACGATCTGCTGTTCATCATCGTGGCCGGCGACATCCGGGAAAACGTGAAACCGGTGCTGGGCGACCTTTTGGATCGCATCAAGGCAGAGGCCATCGGCAAGAAGGAAGTGATGTCGGACTGAACTTCACCCTTGCAAAAATGCGGGAATCCGGTTAGTAAGGTGCCGCACCGTATTTTTTGACTTTGATTTTGATTGCCACAGGGAGATAGCAAGTATGTATTCCGCCTCTGAGTTTCGGAAAGGGTTAAAGGTTCAGATCGACGGCGAACCGTATGTCATGACGGATTTTTCATTTTCCAAGCCCGGCAAGGGCCAGGCCCTGTACCGCGCCCGTCTGCGGAACATGATCACCGGCAATGCCTTTGAGAAAACCTTCCGCTCCAACGACAAGCTGGAAAAGGCCGCCCTTGAAGAGCGGACCATGCAGTACCTCTACAGCCAGGGCGACAATTATGTCTTCATGGACAACGCCAACTACGAGCAGCTGGAGATCTCCAAGGAGCAGCTGGGCGATGCCATCAACTTTCTTGTCGACAACATGGATGTGGAGGTGTTGCAGTACAACGGCCGTCCCATCGGCGTCACCCTGCCCAACTTCGTCAACCTCAAGGTCACCCAGTCCGACCCGTGGGTCAAGGGCGACACCAGCGGCAGCGACTCCAAGCCCGTGACCGTGGAAACCGGGTATGTGGTCCAGGTGCCGCCCTTTATCGAAGAAGGGGACAAGCTGCAGATCGATACCCGGACCGGAGCGTATGTGACCCGGGTAAAAGAATAATCTGTAAACGTCCAGCAGCACCACATCTGCTTTGTCATCGGCCTGCTCGTGTGCAATAGCACACTTCGCAGACCTCTTCCGCGCATCTGCGGCAGCAGCGAAGCGGCGCTGCTGAACGTTTACATTGCAGTGATGAAATTCATGTTTTCGTTTCCGGCGAATTATTATGAATAACCATGGGGCGGCAGCCTTAATACTGCATCGACAACGACTATGATTTTCACTCACGGCCTGCAGATGCGGGCCGTTCTCATTCAAGCCCTGCGCACCTTTTTCATCGACCGAGGCTATCTCGAGGTCGACACCCCCATCCGTATCCCTGCCCTAGCGCCGGAAGCCTACATAGAGCCCCTGACCAGCGAGGGCTGGTTTCTGCAAACCTCCCCGGAGCTGTGCATGAAGCGACTGCTGGCCGCAGGCATCCACAGAATTTTTCAGCTCTGCAAATGCTTCCGCAAGGGCGAGCGCGGCGACCGCCACCTGCCCGAGTTCACCATGTTGGAGTGGTACGCAGCCAAAAGCGACTACCGCGATCTGATGACGGACTGCGAGGCGCTGCTGCGTCACCTGGCCACGGCCATGGGCAAGGCAGGGGTGCTGGAATGGCAGGGACGGAGGATCGATCTTGGATCGGAGTGGGAGCGGATCACCGTGGCCGAGGCCTTCCAGCGCTACGCGCCCTGCACGGTGGAGGAGGCGTTGGTCCAGGACCGATTCGATGAGCTGCTGGTGGAGTATGTGGAGCCGCATCTGGGCATGGCAACTCCCACCTTTCTCTGCGATTACCCGGCCGCGCTTGGCGCCTTGGCCCGGCTCTCCCCGACCGATTCGGCGGTGGCCGAGCGTTTTGAGCTGTATGTGGCCGGGCTGGAGCTGGCCAACGGTTTTTCCGAGCTGGTTGATCCCATGGAGCAGCGGGCTCGCTTTTTGGCGGAGCAGGAGGTCATCCGGCTACGGGGCCGCGCTCCTGGCCCATTGCCGGAGCCGTTTTTGGTTGAACTTGTCGAGATGCCGTCTGCTGCGGGGATTGCCCTGGGGGTGGACCGGCTGGTCATGCTCTTTGCCGGTGCGGACAATATCGATCAGGTGGTGGCGTTTACGCCGGAGGGTTTGTAGGGGGCTTGTTGTTATGAGAATGGTAAAGTTCTCTGGTCGGCTGGAGGGTCTGATTCGGTTTTATTTAGCCCGATGCTTCCAATAGTCCGGATCCCGGTGGAGGTGCATGACCGCCACGATGAAGATCTCTTCATCTTCTTCCGCGTATAAAATCCCAAAGGGAAACCGTCTTGTCAGAGACCTTCGGATATCTTCCTCAATTATGGGCCAAGCCTTGGGATACGCCATTGTCCGCTCAATGGCCGCATATACTTCAATTGCAAAGTCATAGCCTAAACTCGCTTCGCATTCTTCGTAATATTCGATGGCCTGAACAAACTCAGCCGCGGCTTCCGGGTGGAAGGAGTATCTCACGCTGAAAATCTATTCCAGATTTTTTGAAATACTTCATTCCCAGGAATAGCCTTAACCTGCTCCGTGCGAAGTTCTGCCAGGCGTCTTTTGGCCACGGAGGCCCATTTCTTGTCGATATCTGTTTCCGGAGGATTGAGACTCTTCAGAAGAGAATCGACAACCATGGCTCTCTCCTCCACCGGGAGAGAAACTGCCTCTGCTATCAAGTCTGTTGTTTTCATCCTGCCCCCATTTCAATGTTGAATGTCTTTTGAAGCCGAATGCTGCCCGAAGTGGTGGCGTTGTCACTCATTGCCTTTTCTGGCGTGGATTTTTTCTTCATAGAATTCATTCTCTACCTGATGTACGAACTGGACAAATTCATCATACGTAAGGGTAATACCCTTTTTGTCATTCGTGAAGTGATATCCATGCTCGTCAATTGAGAAGCTATTGTGAGCGATAGAATCTCGTATGATTTTAATCTGTTCGATTACTCCGGCCAGGTCTTTTCTTTCTTTTTTGTGCTCCTCTTTTATAAGAATGAGCGGCAGTAGCCTGTAGATTCCGAAGTTCTGATTCAACAGAACGTGTCGTGTTGAAAATCGTTTTTCAAATTCTTCCCGTATTGTCTTGAGGGTCGTTGCGTTTGGATAACTGTCGAATATATGTAACAGAAATTCAACATACTTGAGGTGGGCATTGATCGCTAGAATCGTTTCCATGACCCACTGTCCCCTACGATTGAAATGATCTAATCATTAATCCTATCCGATTTATACATTTTTTGTCTACAGCGGTGATTACCCCAGATCAGCGGAGCAAAGCGGCCTGGATCCTTTTCTGAATCATCTGCAGATCCAACCAAGTCGCCTTTTTCATCTCCGGATTTTTCAAAAGAAATTCCGGCGAGAAGGTGGGTATCAGCGGAATGCCCTGAAAATCATGAAACCTGCCGCGCAATTGGCTCAAGGGTTTGCTGGTGTGGAGCAGCTTCTGGGCGGTGAGTACTCCCATGGCGCAGATGATCTTTGGTTTAACGAGCATGATTTCCTTGAGCAGGAAGGGCAGGCAGGCGTCCACCGCTTCTTTTTTGGGCGGCTCCGGCGCATGGCATCTGGTGAGCAGGCTCAGGTGAACGTCTGCCCGGCTCAGGCCGATGGCTCCCAGCATCTTGTCGAGGAGTTGGCCCGGTTCCCCGCTCATGATCAGGCCGGAACAATCGTCCTCAACAGAGGGCGCATCGGTTATGAGCAGGAGCTTGACCCCGGTCGTGCCCTCTCCTGTAATAATTGTATTTCGACTCTGGTGGCGCTGGCAGCGTTGACAGCCTTGTATCTCGGCATAGAGCTCGGCCAGGGTGGTGTCCGGCATGGCGACTGCGGGCGCAGTCTGCCGTTGAGTTGCTGGGCTCGGTGGCGTTTTCGGTCTGGATGCGGCTGCTGGGTATTGTTTGGCAGCGGCCGGTTGCTGCGGTCCGGCAACAAAGCGTTCAAGTTCCGGGGTGCGGGGATAGCCCTCGATGCCGATTGCCTGCTGGAAGGCGACAAGTTGCCTGACATCGTGGAGAAACTCCAGGGCACTCTCGGCTGGGATCGGTGGGGTTGTGGCGTATTTTTCATCGGGCGTGGTCATGGGCGATCCTTGATTTTTGCCCATTATAGCCCGGAGCAGGGGGAAGACCAAAAGAAAAGATGGGTGGAGGCTCTTGCTTTTTGCAAGTTGAATCCCCATTCCTCGGAGTCTACGCTTACCTGATGGGAGGGGGGGGGGGGGGGGGGTGAAGCGACACCTGTTAATTTTATAGCTGTTTCCCCCTCTCCCTAACCCTCCCCCGCCAGGGGGGAGGGAATTTTTGAGGGGTGGACTGATCTGAGCCTTTCTACAACACCACCGGAATGGAAAGAATCGATTCCCCTTTGAACAGGAAACCGGTTTCCCGTTTGATCCGCACCGTCACCGGGGTGCCGATTTCCTTGGAGAGCAGGAATATCTTCAGGCCGTCGATGGTGGTTACCGGTTCGTCATCCAAGGCAAGGATGACATCTTTTTTCTTAATCCCTGCCGCTCCTGCCTTGCTCTTTTCCGACAACCCTTCCACCAGGGGGCCCTCGGCGGTGTTGGCCAGCATCACCCCGAGAAGCGCGGCCGGGGGCAGCTCGACGGGTTTGGAGAAGACCAGGTAGTCCGCCTCGGTCTGCTCAAGCTCCTCGGCCTCGCTGTTCAGGATCACTGCCTGGCGGATCTTCGGCAGACGGCGGGCGAGCCGGGGCGGGATGGCCGTGGCCTTGTCGGTGTGGCCCTGGCCGGCCAGCACCGCCATTCTCCTTTCCGGGTGGGCGGTGAGGTAGGAGGCCACGGACTCGGCCATGGTTTCGTCCCAAAGGGCCTGGGCCTGGAAAAAGCCGTTGAACTGCTCCGGGGTGCCGTGTTGGCCGTGCATGGTAAAGACCCCGGTGATCCGCTCCCGATAGCCGGGAACGGCAAGGTCGCGGTCCGGCGGGATCTTGGCGAGTTCCTCGTCGTTCAGGGCGGCGGCGCCCTGCTTGAAGACCTTGCTGACGATCTCTTTTTCCTGGTTGAGGGCAACGATGGGCAGCTTGTGGCGGCGGGCAAAGTTGATGATCTCCCGGTAGAAGCGGTAATCATAGCCCCATTTGGAAAAATATTTTGATTGCTTCAGGAATTCACGCTCGTCCAGCTCTCCGGCCACGTACCGATCGAGAACGGGCTGCGCCTCGCGGCTGAACATTTCCATGCCCACGGCAAGGTTGGGGTTCTGGGCAAAGAGGGCCCGGATCACCCGGAGCTGCAGCTGATGGTCTTCAAGGCGGGTATGATTCTCCCCCACATGCACCACCTGTTTGTCGCTGATCTGCTCCATGATCGCGGCAAAGGAGAGGGCCTGGGGCAGGGCGATGCCCATGGGCTGGGCATCAACGGTCAGGCGCAACCCCTGGTCGGTTTCCGCGATGGTTTTCCGGTCGATCCGGCCCAGGTTGAAATGCAGCGCGCTGTATTTGCCGTAATGGGCGAGCTTGGGCGCGGCCGCCGCTGTTTCCGCCGCACCGGACGAATCGATCAGCACCGCGACCTGGCCGGGCGCCAAGGGGTTTTCCCGCGCTTCCAGGGTGAAGCCCGTGGCGGGTTGGGGCGGGGAGGCAAAGATGGAACGGGCCAACCGGCTGTTCGTGCCCAGAAAAAGCACGGACTTGCCCGCCAGATCCTCGTTTGTCGCCGAGCCTGCGGTTTTGACCGGACAGTCCATGGAGGCAAGGAGTTCAATGAGCGGGGCAAAGGGGCGCTGGTCTTGCGCCTCCGGCACAATGGCCAATCTCTCCCTGGCGCCGAGG
This sequence comes from Deltaproteobacteria bacterium, assembly GCA_021811385.1. Classification (GTDB taxonomy): domain Bacteria; phylum Desulfobacterota; class Desulfobulbia; order Desulfobulbales; family Desulfurivibrionaceae; genus Thiovibrio. Next base: position 22,865 of record JAJZPC010000007.1, read on the forward strand.
AAGCGCGACCAGGTGGCAGGCAGCTCCTTTGCCTCAAGGGTCCGCATCAGGTCGTATTCCGGATCACCAATTACCAGCGAGGGATAATCCGTGAGGCTTAACGCCAGTTTGGTCTCGGTTTCGGTGATGGGAACCTCGCGGCGCTCCCTGCCCTTGGCGGTGACGATGTCCAGGGGCAAGGTCAGGTGGTAGGGGGTTTTCTGGAGCTGCCTGATGGTGAGAGCAAGTTCCAGCCGGTCGCCTTTTTCCGCGACTCCGGCCATGGTGATCGAAAGGCGGGGAAGATCGGCGCGGGTGAGCCACTGTTCGAAAAACGGCCCAAGATCCTTGCCTGCGCTTTGGGAAAAACTCGTGGCCAGATCCTGCCAGCTTGCCTGTTGATGGCGAAAACGCTGATAAAAGTCCCGGAGCCCGGCATAAAATGGTCCATCGCCGATCTCCTTGCGCAGCATGTGGAAGACCATGCTTGCCTTGTCATAGCCCACCGCCCGTGCCGTCTTGTTGCCGGAAAGAAGATGGCTGCCCGCTCCGCTGAAATCCTTGAGGGGAAGGGTGTTGTCCTGGGGCACGTAGCTCTGGTAGCTGAGGAGCTGCTGCTTTCTGAATCCGGCATCGTTTTTGGCATCGGCGGCAAAGGCTTGATCCGCCAGGTAGGAGGTCAGCCCCTCGCACCAGTTGCCCTGGCCGGCGTCCACGCTGATTGCGTTGCCGAACCAGCTGTGCAGCACCTCATGACCCAGCGAGGTATCGGTGATGAAGGGCAGCCGGACCACGGCCTGGCCGAGCAGGGTGAAGGTGCGCATGGCGTAGCCGGTGGGGAGCCGGTTTTCCACGATGCTGAAACGCTTGTAGGGGTAGGGGCCGATCAGTTCCCGGTAGCGGTTCAGGTAGGCTTGGGCCTTTTTCCGGTACTCAGCCCCCAGTTCACGGTCTTCCGCGAAAAAATAGGAATAGAGGGTCTGGCCGGGTCCGATGGGCTCCTGCTCCACCACATAGGGGCCGGCAACAAAGTTGAGACTGGATAGCGGATGATCGAAGCGAAAGTGGACGGTGCGGATATTTCCGGCAATGGTGCTGCTGATCTCTTCGGCCTCGGAGATGGCCTCAAACTGTTTGGGCAGGGTCGCGGTCAGCTCATAAAGAGAGTCGGTTTCCAGACGCGGATGCCAGATCCCGGTGAGGGTGATGCCGCTGGGGGCGATGACTCCATCCGTGAGATTGTCAGCCGCGCTTTTGCGAAAGCTGATGCTCACCTGCTGGACGGCCGGCGCCTTGGGGATGGCTACCTGTTCCGCAGCCTGAATCGGGGCGCCGTTCAGCTGCAAGGCAGTGATCTCCAGTCCGGCAAGGCTGATGGAGACAGCGGTCTGTGCGGGCACGGTGATGATGGATCTGCCGGTGAGCGTATGGCTTTCAAGATCAAAGGCGATGTTGAGCTGTTGCAGGGGCAGAGATGTCGCGGCGCTTGATGACTGGGCCACGGAGAGGATCAGCAGGCCGAAGAGGAGGAGAAAACAAAAAAGGCGGCGCGCATGGTTAAGCCGGTTCCAGCTTTTCCGCATCGCAGAATTGTTTGAGGGAAGCCAGGGCTGTCTCTGCACGATGTTGTCCTCGCAGTTTTTTAGGGAGCTTTGTTTCCCACGCCGGGAACAGGCCGAAGTTGATGTTTGATGGCTGAAAGTGCTTAGGCTCGGTCTGGGTCAGGTGACCGACCAGAGCGCCCATGGCGGTGTCGTCGGGCAGATTAAGGCCCGCTTGGCCATTGGCCAGACGCACCGCGTTGATCCCGGCCAGCAAACCCATGGCCGTGGACTCCACATACCCTTCCACCCCGGTGATCTGTCCGGCCAGCAGGAGATCGGGCCGGTTTTTCACCTGCAGGCTGGGGAGCAGCACTTTGGGCCCGCAGACAAAGGTGTTGCGGTGGATGCTGCCGAGCCGGGCGAACTCCGCCTGGGCCATGCCCGGAATCAACCGGAACACTTCCTGCTGAGCCTTATAGGTCAGCTTGGTCTGAAAGCCCACCATATTATAGAGCAGGCCGTCTTTTTTCTCCATGCGGAGCTGAACCACACCGTACGGGTCGCGGCCGGTTCTCGGGTCGGGCAGTCCCACCGGTTTCATGGGTCCGAAGCGGAGGGTGTTTTCGCCCCGCTCCATCATGATCTCGATGGGGAGACACCCTTCGAAGTATTTTTGTTCCTCGAATTCCTTGAGCGGTACCTTGTCGGCGCTGCGCAGGGCCTCGATAAAGGCTGCGTATTCGTCGCGGTTCATGGGGCAGTTCAGGTAATCGCCTGGGCCGTCGTCGTAGCGCGAGGCGCGGTAGACTATTGACATGTCCAGGGAATCGGCGCTCACGATGGGGGCGATGGCATCGTAAAAGGCCAGGTGCTCTTCCCCGGTGAGCTGGGCCAGGGATGCGGCAAGCGGGCTTGAGGTGAGCGGGCCGGAAGCCATGATCACCGGCCATTTTCCGACAGGGGGGAGTTCGGTGACCTCCTCCCGGACCACGGTGATGGCCGGATGGTTTTCGATTTTTTCGGTGATGCATTGGGCAAAGAGGGTGCGGTCGACGGCCAGGGCCCGGCCGGCCGGAACCTGGGTCTGGTCGGCCGCCGCCATGATCAGGGAGCCCAAGCGCCGCATCTCTTCCTTGAGCAAACCCACGGCGGAAGAGACATCGGCGGCGCGCAGGGAGTTGCTGCAGACCAGTTCCGCCAGGAGCACCGACTCGTGCGCCGGGCTGAACCGGACCGGCTTCATCTCGTGCAGCGTCACCCGGCAGCCGCGCTGGGCGGCTTGCCAGGCGGCCTCGCATCCCGCGAGGCCGCCGCCGATGATGGTAATCTCCGGGGTATTAGAGGCCAAGTTGCTTCTTGATGGCGTCAACCACCACGTCGCTGGAGGTGCCGACGATGGATTTCAGCAGACCGGCCTTTTCGTAGAAACCAGCCAGGGGAGCGGTTTTCTCGTTGTAGGTGTCCAGACGGTGGGCGATGGCTTCCTGGGTTTCATCCTCGCGCTGGATCGCCGGGCTGCCGCATTTGTCGCAGATCCCTTCCACCTTGGTCGGGTTGCTCTTGATGTTGTAGATCGCCTGGCAGGAGGGGTTGGAGCAGGTTCTTCTCGTGCAGAGCCGGTCGAAGATCACGTCGCGGGGTACGTCGATGGAAGCGACCATGTCCAATTTGATGTTGAGTTTTTTCAGCAGTTCGGTCAAGGCTTCGGCCTGGGGAATGGTGCGGGGGAAGCCGTCCAGCAAAAAGCCCTTGGCGCAATCGGGCTCCTGAAGCCGGTTTTCCATGATGCCCATGATCAACGAATCGGGAACCAGATCGCCGCGATTCATGTACCCTTCCGCTTCCTTGCCCAGCGGGGTGCCGGCCTGAACCGCGCCGCGCAGGATGTCGCCGGTGGAAATCTGTACCGAGCCGTCGATGGCGGTGAGCAGCTTTGCCACCGTGCCTTTACCGGCGCCGGGTGCGCCCAAAAGAATAAGTTTCATGTTGTTTCTCCTGTTTTCTTGTGATGAAGGTATGCCCGCAACAGACGGCATGGGGCCGCAAGGGGGGTGGGGATCCGGAACACCGGCAGTGTTAACGGCGCCGGCTCCGGCATGAATCCGGGACGCAACTATACCTGATTTTTGTTTCGGATGGTAGTGGAATCAAGATGCTCTCGCAAAAAGGGAAAAAGGTCACAGGGCCGCGATATAATCAAAGAATGCCAACGGATAACCGCTGTAAACGCGGTTTTTTGCGATTTCAACAATCATCGCTGTTTCGCAAAGATGATTTCCTTCGTGGTATGATGGACGGGTAGAGCGTGGTTTGCTTGCTTCCTAAAAAATATCGTCCAATCTTGACAAGCGGACAACAATTCTTATTTTGTCTGTAAAGCAGATAAACTCTTTAAAATCGAGTTGTTACACATAATTCTCACAGGAGGTGCGTATGGCGATAGTACGATTTGCCGATCAGAAATTGTTTAGAAACCCCTGGGCTGATTTTGAAAGGATGCGGAGGGAACTGGACGCGCTTTTTCAGGGAACTGGGCCGGATGCGGGTGGAAGGGGCACGGTATTCCCGGCCTTGAACATCTCGGAGGACAGCGGCAATATCCATGTCCGGGCCGAGATTCCCGGGGTGCCGGCAGGCGAGGTGGAGATCTCCATCGAGGGCGACACCCTGACCATCCGGGGAGAACGGAAAACCTGCACGACGGATGAAAAATGTTCCTATCACCGCCGGGAGCTTGAGTGCGGCAGATTCAGCCGGGCCGTCACCCTGCCGGCCAAGGTTCAGGTGGACAGGATCGAGGCAAAGGCGGCGGACGGGATCATCACCATCACCCTGCCCAAGGCGGAAGCTGTAAAGCCCCGGCAGATCAAGGTGAATGTCGGCTGAGTCGGTCTCGATGGCGTGTGTTCATGTTTTTTTAAGGAGTACACCTATGACGGAAAAAGAAATGCAAATCCAGCAGAAGCAGGAAGTGCGGCAGGCGGGTGAGCCCACCAAGCCGGAAAAGCAGTATGTGCCTGCGGTGGATATCTTTGAAACCGCCGAGGCGGTCAACGTGCTGGCGGAGATGCCCGGGGTTGCCAAGGAAGGGGTCGAAATCGAGCTGGAGAATGAAACCCTGACCATTCGCGGCACCGTGGTCCCGGAAGAGCACATGGGGGAAACCGTTCTCCTGCGTGAATTTGAGCCAGGCAGCTACCTGCGCAAGTTTACGGTGGCGGAAACCATTGATCAGGAAAAGATCCAGGCCATCATGGCCGATGGGGTGCTTACCCTGGTGCTGCCCAAGGTTGCGCCCGCCAAGCCGCGCAGGATTGAAGTGCAGGGCATCTGAACCGGAGCAAGCGCGTCCGGTTGGTGATGGGTAAAAGGCCATCCGGAGACGGATGGCCTTTTGTTTGGACAACAACGGTGCTGATCGGGGGTGAGTCGCAGGTGGAGTTGGAATCAGACCCGTTCAAGTTCGATGCATTTTTCCGGACACATGGCAACGGCCCGTTCGAGGGATTCGCTGCATGTCGCGGTATCGGAGATGGGCTCTGCTTTTTCCAGCGCCGGGTTCATGCGGAAGACCTCGGGGCAGATGACCACGCAGGTTTCGCAACTGTTGCAGCGGTAGGTGTCAATGTTTACCCGGCAGTTCATGGGGGGCCTGAGCGATATGGGGGGAAAGGCCGGAGGAGCGAAACTGGGGGTTCCTCCGGCCCGAAGCGAAAATTTGTTTACATGACGCCCTTGCTGTTCAGAAAGGGGCCGTATTTCTTGTCCGTTTCCATGATGTGCTTGTCCAGCCAGTTCTTCAGGAAGTTCATCACCTCGATGCTGATCGTGCTTTTGCCGCTTTGCACCTCGCCGATGAGCGCCTTGACCTTGGTGGTCATCTTGTTGTGTTTGTCCTTGTGGTCGGCGGTTTCCGGGTATCCGTGGGTGTCGAACAGTTTTTCCTCGACGCCGAAATGGCTCACGCAGTAGTTGGCCAGCTTGGTCAGCACCGGCATCAGGGCCTCCTTGCCCTTGCCCGCCAGCATGGCGTCGTTGAGTTCGTTGATCATGTTGATCAGTTGCTTGTGCTGGTCGTCAATCTGTTTGATGCCTACGGAATACTTGTCCTGCCAGGTCAATAATGCCATGCTGTTTCTCCTGTGTTATTGTTAAAAGTTTTCAAACTCATCGTCGTCAAAGGGGATGACATCCTGCGCCTTTGCCGTCTTGGGCTTTGCGGCCGTTGGGGATGCAAGTTTTTTTACCGGTTTTGCCGGGCTGGGCACGGAGGCGCGTTTCCGGGCCTGCATCGGGGCTCTTCTTTCGATGCTTTTATGCCGCTCCGGAGCGCTGGTCTGCCGGGCGCCCACGACCTCGGCCAGGGAGTGGACCAGTTCGCTCAGTTCCTTGGCCTGGCCGGAAAGCTCCTCGCTTGCCGAGGCAGCCTCTTCGGAAATGGCGGCGTTGCCCTGGGTAACCTTGTCCACATCGGAGACGGCGCTGTTGATCTGGTTGACGCCCAGGGCCTGTTCGTCGCTGGCCACGGTGATTTCCCTGGCCAACTGACTGACCTTCTTGACCCCGTCAACGATCTTGGTTAGAATTTCCTTCACTTCCGAGGCGGATTTGACGCCGTTGTCCGCGTTTTTCTGTGATTCTTCAATGAGCTGCGCCGTGTTTTTGGCCGCTTCCGCGCTGCGCAGGGCCAGGGAGCGAACCTCTTCCGCGACCACGGCGAAGCCCGCGCCCGCCTCTCCGGCCCGCGCCGCCTCAACCGCCGCGTTCAAGGCCAGCAGGTTGGTCTGGAAGGCGATCTCATCGATGGTTTTCATGATCACCGCGGTTTGGTCGGCGGATTTCTTGATGGAGCCGATGGCCTCGGTCATTCGCTCCATGCTCTGCTGGGCGACCTCGGCCGAGCTTCTGGCGTTTTCCGCCATCAGGCTGGTCTGGCTCACGTTCTCGGCGTTCTGTTTGGTCATGGAGGACATCTCTTCCAGCGAGGCCGAGGTCTCTTCAAGGCTTGCGGCCTGGCGGGTGGCGCCGTCGGCCAGTTCATGGCTGGCGGAAGACACCTGGTTGGCGGCGTCAAGCAGATTATCCGCGCCCCGGGTCAGGTCGGCGATGATCCTGGTGACCGGTTTGATTACCGAATTGGAGACGATGCGGATCACCAGGGTGGCGAAGAGCACCGCCATGATCGCCAAGCCCACCACTACCAGATAGGTGGCCTTGGTAATGGAGGCGCCCAACTGTTTGTCCGCCTGTTCGAGGGATTGGATCACCTCGAAGGCGCCGTGCATCTCGCCGGTCTTCCAGTTTTCCATGGGACCGCCGGTTGGATCGGTTCCGTTGCTGTTCCCCCAGAGCGTTTCGGATGTTTTGGGGTCGCCGTGGCAGAGCAGGCAGGTTTCCGAGAGTCGGACCGCCCGGAAATAACGAACCGCGTTCATTGCCGGGTCGATCTCGTAATACTCGTCAAGATTTTGGTCGGCCATCAGCTTGAGGGCCTTTGCCTCCAGCTCGTCCGGCTCGTTTTTGGGATTTCTGGGTGAGTGTTTCGGCACCTTGAAGATGTAGCCGCCTTCTTGCGCCTTGCGCATGGCTGCATTCCAGGCGGAAAAAACCGGAACCATGGCCAGAACCTTTTCTTTCTCTCCTGCCTCGGCCAGCTCCCGGAGGCGTTGGGAGGTGAACAACCCCATCTGCCAATTTTTTTCCATCTCGTCCCGGGTGGACTCGGCGGTCAGACAGATGGCCCGTGCCTTGTCCGCATAAGCGGTAAGGGTTTTCTCCCGTGATTCTCCGGAGTAGAGACGGAACAGCCCAACAATAAGCAGGGTGGGCAGCAACACGCCCACCAGAACAATTTTTCCCCGCAACGACCACTGCTTGAGGTCCATCCTCGTTCTCCTTGAAAATCCGGAATTTTTTTGTGTGTGTCCTGCGGCTGTCAGGCATGATTATAGGCTGTTTCTTTGATCAGGATATGATTATTTGAGAAGGCTTATCAAGAGAAAAAAGCTTGCTGGTGAAAAAAACAGAGGCCATTTCCGAGGGATGGAAATGGCCTCTGCGTGCCGCTTGTGGCGGCGAGGAGGAGAGGGAGGGGAAACAGGGTGAAAAAAGAAACCAAGGGGAGAAGATTTCCGGTTTTTCACGTTGTTTATAATAGCAAGACCTTCCTCGTTCCGTAAAAGTTCCCACTTTTTTTTGCGTGAATCAAAAATCCTCGAAATCATCGCCCATGGGAATGACTTCCTCGGGCGTCGCGCCCTTTGCCGGGGAGGTTTTTGCCGCAGGCGGCAGGGCCTTTCTGGCCCGGGGGGCGATTTTTTTCGTGCCGGTCTGCTGCGTCGAAGTGGGGGGGCGTTTCAACCTTTTGTTCTCCGGCTGAACTTTTGCCGCGGCTTCCGCGCCGCCCACCATCTCCAGCAGGTGGCCCACCGAGCCCTTCATCATTTCCGCCTGGGCGTTCAGTTCTTCGGAGGCGGAGGCGGATTCTTCCGCTGCCGCGGCGTTTGCCTGGGTCACGGTGTCGATCTCGTGGATGGCCTTGGTGACCTGATTGATGGCGTTGGCCTGCTGGCTTGCCGCTCCGGCAATCTCGGAGATGATCGTGCCGATGCGGGTGGTGGACTGGGAGGCAACGTAGAAGGATTCGCTGGTCTCGCTGACCAGGGCGTTGCCGGTGGTGATCTTCTGCACCGTGCCCTCGATGAGGTTTGAGGTGTTCTTTGCCGCTTCTGCTGCCCGCATGGCCAGGTTGCGGACCTCGTCGGCCACCACCGCGAAGCCGGCCCCGGCCTCGCCTGCCCTGGCGGCCTCGACCGCGGCATTCAGAGCCAACAGGTTGGTCTGAAAGGCGATCTCGTCGATGGTTTTTACGATCTTCTGGGTTTGCGAGCTGGCAGCCGAGATCTCATGCATGGAGGTGGTGAGTTTTTTCATGGATTCGTCGGCGTCTTGGATAACCGTGTTGGCCTCCTTCATCAGGTCGTCTGCCTGGCGGGCATTGTCGGCATCCTGCTTGATCATGGCACCGACTTCTTCCAGGGAAGCGGAGGTTTCTTCCACCGCTGCCGCCTGCTGGGAAGCGCCCTCGGCCAGGGTCTGGCTGGAGGAGGATACCTCGCCTGCAGCCGCAGCCACCTGGTCGGCGCCTTCGTTCAAGGTCATGCTGACCTGCTTGAGGGTGGTGGAGATACCACGGCCCAGGAAAAAGGCCAGAACCGCGCCGCTGGCCAGGGCGATGACGCCCAGAACCAGGGCCAGCCAGCCCAGGAATTTTGCCCGTTCCTTGGCTTTAACCGTGAGTTCGTTTGCCTGGGTCTGGACGGCTTCGTAGAAATCTTCCAGAGCCGGTTCCGCAGCCTTGGCTGCCGCCCGAATCTTTGGCTCGATACTCATCCGCTCATACTCAGGAGCCGCGACGATGAGGTCGAAGTTTTTCTGGTAGTCCTCAAGCAGAGGGCGAATTTTCCCGAGCTCCTCCATTCCTTTGGTGTTGCCTTCTTTTTTGGCCATGGCCTCGATGGTGTCGAGCTCATCCTCGAGGTCGGCGAAGCTGTTTTTTTGCTCTTTCACTTTCCCTTCGTTACCGGTGAGGAGGAAGTCCTTTTCAAAGCGGCGGCATTTGTTGAGATGATTCAGTGCGGCATTGGTCCGCACGGCAATGGCCATGTCGACCTCGATGAGTTCGCTGAAGGCGGAGGTGGCCGAGGAGAGGGCGAACTGGTAAACACCCACGATCAAAGCGGTTAGGAGCAACACGATGCCGAAGCCGCCGCCGATTTTTTTGCCTATTGTTATCTGTTGTCTGGCCATCTTTCTCCTCCGCGCAGCGGGTTAATCGTTGGAAAATTTGTATGAATTACTTCAATAACTTACACCATATAGAAAAAAATGATAGTGCGTCAAGGCTTGTTTGCCTAGGCCTGTCGATTTTTTTCTGTACCGGCATCAGTCTCGGCTGAGCACCCGTCCCAGGGTGGCATCCACAGCCAGGGCCTGTTGCATCCGATCCTTGAGGAACCCTTCCCCCAGATAGCGGCGGTTATCCTCGATCACCGCGCACAGCGTTTCGATGTCGCCGGATTCGGCCAGCTCCGTGATCTTTTTGAGGTTTTCGGTAAAGCTTGTGACAATGCGGCACCCCTGGCCGCTGGCAGACATGATCTCCCCGTAGGTCCGGGGGTTCTGGCTATGCACCCTGGCCATGGAAAGGATGGAGTAGAGCGAGGTCAGGGTGGCATGGCTGCCGATATCCTCCGGGGGGATACCGTTGTCCTTGAGGGCCATGGCCAGAGCCACCGAGATGGAGGTCGGCAGCTTCTGGCCTACCCCCATCATCAAGTCGTGCTGGCCCGGCGCGTCGAGGGAGATCTTGGCGCCGTGCTTGTACAGAAAGGCCTCGAACTCGCTGCTCAAAACCCCGCTTCGGGCAGTGCGGACCACCGATGCGTTTTTGTCCTTCATCGTGGCGGCCTGCGGCCCCCAGAGGTTATGGACCAGCAGCACCTCCACCCCCTCCTTGGTGTGGGTCAGGGCGGTGTGCAGCACGTTTTCCGCTTCGCCGGCCAGCAGGATCAGGGCCTGGTTTTCCGCGAGCAACGGGCCGTATTCCGCGATTGCCGCAGGTGTTGCGCTGATGGGCACGCAGATCACCACCACCTCCACCTGGGGAATCATCTCCTCGGGGCGCAGTGCGCTGCTGCGGCCGGTGATCATGGTTTCGTAGCCTTCGCTCTTCAATCGTTCGGCGAACCAGAGGCTCATGTCGCCGCTGCCGATAAAGCCGAAGGTCTTGATGCGCTTGACCCGCATATCCACCCTGGGAAAGCTGCCCAGCACCCGCACCGAGCCGGGTTCCTGGATGATCTGGCGCTCGATGCGCTCGATGGCCACCCGTACCCGTTCGTCGGAAAGATGCCCTTCAAATTCGATGAAGAACTGCAGCTCCTGGCTCAGGGGGTCGGTTTCCGTCTGCATGTCGATCAGGTTGATGCTGCGTTTGGTGAACTCGTTTAAAAGGTCCACCAGGATCCCGACCCGGTCCTTGATCGGGGTGGTGACCAGGACCGTGGCGTCGTAACCGGTGCGGGGGGCAGGGGTCGGACCCAGCACCGCGTAGCGGGTCCGGTTGTGGGGCACGATCTCCCTGGCGCGGATGGTCAGGGTGTAGGCGCGGAGCGCCTCTTCGGACTCGATGATCCCATGGGTGGTAATCCCCTGGGCCTTGATCTCGCGCACCGCCGCATCCAGGTCGTGTACCGAGGTAAGGGTTGCCTGGGGGTAAGCGCTGGTGATGTAGTCTTCGCATTGCCGCAGCACCCCGCTTTTGCCGAGGAGCATGGTGATCGGTTCCGTGGCGGAAAGGCTGCCCAGGGAAAGATGGATGGGCAGGACGATGTTGTCCTGCCAGAACCCCTTGTCCATGCCCTTGACCAAGCGGCTGTATTCCTTGACCTGGCCTTCGCGGGTGTTATAGACCGGCGCCAGGGCCAGGTCGGTTTCCCGCGCGGCAAAGGCCTTGAATACCGCGGCCAGATTCGGAAAAAGCCGGATTGTCGCGTCCGGATTGTATCGGCGGGCAGCCTGCCAGGCGTGGGAGCCTTCCGGGCCGAGGGTGGCTATGGAAACCATATGGAGACCTGTCGGTTACGTGGTTGATCTTGGCCCATTTTGGGCACGGGATGGACCTTTTTTGAGTCCATCCGTGTTGACCATTTCTCCTTTTAGTGTGTTCGCAGGGGCTGGTCAATAGCTTTTCTCGGAGACGCGGCAGGCTGGGAAGGGGACAACGGAGGGAAATACGGAAGAGATCGGCAGGGTGAAGCGGGGATGGAATCAGGCCACGGCCTCTGCCTGGGGCAATGCATCGGCGATCCGGCTCAGGACTTCCGCCGGAACAAAGGGCTTGTCGATGTAGGAGGCGCAACCGCGTTTGTGCAGTTGCCGCAAGAGTTCCTTGTCGCCGTAGCCGGTGATGACCATGATGGGGATCGGGATCCCGGCGTCCTGGAGTTTGTCGATCAGGCCAAGGCCGTCCAGCTCCGGCATCTTGAAATCGGTGATGATCAGACTGATGGGGCGGCTGCTCGGTTGTTGCCGGATCTTTTCATAGGCGTCCCGGCCATTGGTCGCCAGGATTACGCTGAAACCGGCTTGGCGGAGAACAAGATGCAGGGCCAGCCGGGTATGTTTCTCATCTTCTGCTATCAGTATCTGTGGGCTGGTCATGGTCTGTGCCGGCAAGGTTTGGGGCGTCAATGTGCAAAGTGCAGCTTCATCATCCGTGCGAAGCCTTTTGCAAGGGTGGGGGCGATGCGCCGTACGAAAACCTCGCCGGTGGAGGTGTTGAAAAATATCTTGTATCCCTCTGTCCCGCCGGTCTTTTGCACGCCGGGAACAAGGCCGAACCGGGCAAGGGCGTCGAGGGCCGCGGCAATATTCTGTTGGCCGATGGCAAAGCCGTCGGCGCCGAGCATGTTGGTCTGGAGAACGCTTGCCCCGCCGAACAGCTTTACTCGCAGTTCCGATGGAGTGATGCCGAAGCGGCTGCGCAGGGTTTCGAGCATATGGTCCACCGCCGTGTCCAGATACGGGAAATAGCCGTCCATGGGCGTTTTCTTCTGGCGGGGCAACATGCCGTGGCAGATGGCCCCCACCCTGAGTTTTTCGTTGTGAAGGCACAGGGAAACGCATGATCCGAGGATGGTGGAAACGATGGCAGGCTGGTCGGTGATCAGCAGCTTGCCGGGGGTAAGATTGATGATGGGGAGGTCGGGGTAGGACAGCACAAGAGAGGTCTGCAACATGGCCGGGATCAACCTTGCGGCGGGAGGCTGGGGAATGGCTGCAATCGTCGGTGGTGTACCGTGCTCCATGGCTGCTCCCGGTCAATTTTACGCCCTGATAAAAGCCAACTTCCTGCCAAGCCCCCGAAGGGACTTGGCAGGAAGTCTTGGACCGGCGAGGGGGGGGGACCGATCCAAATGGCTACTTGTGAAGGCCCGCTATGGCCTATGATCTTTGGTTTTAGTGGGTGTTCCCCGTGATCAGCTCGTAGGCGTCCGCTTCCGAATCCACCAGGGCGCCAAAGATAAGAGGCTGGGTCTGGTGGGCGCTTTCCGCCGACAGGATGCAGATCTGTTCGGCAAAGCCGTTGAGTCCGCCCATGGGGTTCACCCGCAAATCAATAACCGGAACCGTTCTGCCCCGAAAATTGATGATGCCCATGACCGTATCGTTGGCAATGGGGAGGGCGGTTGCGGACATCATGCCGAGGATCTCGGTGATCCGCAGCGAGCCGAGGGCGCATGCGTCCGGGTCGGACATGAGCGTTGCCAGCGTGGTTTTCGCTGCTGATGTTCCCATGGTCTCCCCTTCTGGTCAGGTGGAATGTGATCCCGTGTTTTTTCGCGGGGGTTGCTTCTTGCCTATGGAAGAAATGTGCCAGGCGGAGAATAAAGTTTCTAACAACTTGATATAATTTTGGATATTTGTGTGCGCGGCGGGGAGGAAAGAGTGTGGAAATGTTAAGATATCTTTATGTCTTGGCTGGGGGATGGGGAGAATGGCGCGTGGCGTGGCGGAAATGAATGAATGTTGATGCGCGTCAATAAAAGTTGATGCGGGGCTATTTCCCCCCGGCGGCGGGCATCATGGGAAAGATCGCCCTGGCAATGGTGCCCTTGCCGGGCTGCGAGTTGAATTCCAGCCGCCCGCCATGCTCTTCCATGATCCCGGCGGAGATGGAAAGTCCGAGGCCGCTGCCGCCGTTGTCGCGTTTGGTGGTGAAGAACGGGTCGAGGATGCGTTTGAGATTTTTTTGGGAAATCCCGCAGCCCTGGTCCGCTACTTCCACAAAAACCGTGCCGGTCTTGGGCTCCTGGCCGGTGGAGACCGTCAGGTGTTCGTCCGGGGAGGCAAGGGATTGATACGCGTTTTGCAGCAGGTTGATGATGACCTGCTCGGTCCGCTGGAAATTGCCCCGCACCGGAAGCAGCCCCTCGCCGTAGTGGACGGTGAGGTGGTCGGTCGCCTGTTTGAGGGGGTTGGCGAGCAGAACCAGGGCGGCGCGCAACGCGGTGTTGAGGTCAACGTCCTGATCCATGTCGGAGATGCCCTGCCGCGCGTAATCCCGCAGGTTGAAGACGATCCTGCGGATGCGCTCCGAGCCGTCGAGGATGCCGGAAAAAAGTTCGGGAATATGTTCGCGCATCTCGGAAAAGGGGATGCCCGCCACGGGGAAATCGCCGTGTTCCCGGTAATGCGCTTCCAGGATGGGAAGGAAATCTTCCCAGGCGCGGTGGAGGATGGGGGCGTTCATGGTGATGAAGTTGTTCGGGTTGTTGATTTCATGGGCCACCCCGGCGACCAGGATGCCGAGGGAGACCATTTTGTCGGCCTCGATGAGCTGCCGCCTCCGTTGTTCCGCCTCTTTTTCCGCCTTTTTCCGGGCCTTGATATCCGCCTGGAGCTGTTTGTTGATGCGGGCGAGCTCCTCGGTTCGCTTGGCGACCAGCTGCTCCAGATGGTCGCGGTGCCGGTGCAGTTCCTGCCGGCTTTCCTCGAGGTTTTTCAGCAGGGCCAGCCGCTCCATGCCCTTGGCCAGGGAGACTTCCAGCTCCATCATGGAGATCGGTTTCTGGATATAGTTGATCGCCCCCATCTTCATGGCCTCGACGGCGATGGCAAGATCCGCCTGGCCGGAAACCACGATGCATTCAAGATCGGGTTGGATGGCTACCGCCTGCTGCATGAGGGTGAGGCCATCCATGTCCGGCATCATAATATCGGTGATCAGGAGATGAAATGGGCTTTTTTCAAGAAGGGCCAGGGCATCAGGACCGTTGACCGCACCGGTTGTCGCATAGCCGAGGCGCTCCACCTGCATGGAGAGCAGCTTGAGAACCATGGGCTCATCGTCGACAACGAGTATCTTGCCTTTGCTGGCCATGGTCCGTGGGATGCCTTTTGTCCGTAATTACGGTTGGCGTTTGAGCCGTTGATTCAAGGCCTGCGGGGTTATGCCCAAAAGGAGGGCTGCGGCCCGCTGGTTGTTGTTGCTTCGCCTGAGGGCTTCGGCGATGAGCTCCTGGTCCGCGTCTTTCAGGGTGGGCAGTTGGGCAAAGCCGGCGGCCCAGGATTTTTGGGGCAGAATCTTGGCAAGGGGAGCGGACGCGTTTTCTGCCGGGGCGACGGCGCCCAGCTCTTTATGGAAAAAGGCCATGGAGAGCGTGGCGCCCCGGTGATGGCTCACCGCATCAAAGGCCAGGGCCCGCAACTCCCGGACGTTGCCGGGGAAGTCATAGCCGGTGAGCAGGGGGATGAGCCCCTCGGGGCAGCGGGGTTTCTCTTTGTTGAACTCCGCCGCGGCCTGGGCAAGAAAGAAATCCAGCAGGGCGGGCAGGTCATCCTTGCGTTCCCGCAGCGGGGGAACCTGGATGCGGTGGGTGCGCAGCCGGTAAAACAGGTCGGTGCGGAACAACCCTTTTTTGTGTTGCTGCTCCAGGTCGTGATGGGTGGCGACGATGACCCTGGCGTCCGAACGATTCACCTGATCGGAACCCAGGGGATAGTATTCGCGCTCCTCAAGAAAACGGAGAAGCTTGACCTGCGAGGCCTCGCTGAGATCGCCGATCTCGTCAAGAAACAGGGAGCCGCCGGCTGCTTTCTCCACCAGGCCGGAGCGGCCGCGGTCCGCGCCGGTGAAAGCCCCCTTGGCATGGCCGAAAAGGGTGTCGGCAAAGATTTGATCGTCAAGCCCGGCCACATTGACCGTCACGTATTCTCCGCTCCTGCCGCTCAGGTCATGGATGGCTTTGGCGATGCTCTCCTTGCCCACCCCGGTTTCCCCGGTGATCAGCACCGGTTGCCGCCCTTCGGCAATGGCCTCGCAATAGCGGAACAGGGATTTCATCGCGTCGTTGCCCGTGATGATCCCGGAAAACACCTCCGGCCGGGCCGGATCTTTTTCAAAGAAGCTGCTGGCGAGCCTGGAGTTTTCCCGCCGGAGCCGTCTGACCTCAAGGGCGCGTCTGATGCTGGGCAGGAGGCGTTCGATCTCCACCGGCTTGAGCACGTAGTCAAACGCCCCTTGTTGGATGCAGTGGACTGCGGTTTCCACCTCGTTGACCCCGGTGACGATGATGACCGGCAGCTCCGGGAAGCGGAGGCTGACATCCTTGAGGATGTCATGTCCGGAAACATGGGGCATCATCAGATCGAGGAGAAGGATTTCCACGGGCTGATGGTCGAGGATGGAGGCGACCTGCCGGCTGTCCGGGCAGCGGATGGTGTTGGTTATGCCATGGGAGCGGAGGGCGATATCAAAGCTGGCAAGGGTATGGATTTCGTCGTCGACCAGGAGGACGGGATGCAGCGGATATGGGGGCGCTTTTTTTCCCATGGTGTCTTGGCCGGGCTCATTTGGGCCAGAGCAGCTTGCCCAAGATCCAGCCGGTGGTGCCGTCCGCATGCTTGACCTTGACCCAATCGCCTTCGGTGTCCAGAGGCTTGAAGACCACGCCGTGTTTGACCTCTGCCACGAGTTCGTAATCCTTGCCGGCGCCGACCCGCAGATTGGCGCTATCCGCCTTGACGATGATAGTTTTCTCTTTCGCCAGCAGATCGGTGGAGATCCAGCCCTTGTCCCCTTCAAAATCCACGACCTCCGCCCATTTGTCCTTACGCGCCTTAACCTGCAGCGGGAACCCCTTGAATACCGTCCAGAGAACCTCTTTTTTCGCGTCGGGGCCGGAGCGGATGTTGGCCCCGTTCTTCAGGACGCTGGCGTATTCTCCGGCAGCGGTCGTGGATTTTTCCGGAGTCGTTTTGGGGGCGGATTTTTCAGCGGCAGCCTTGGGCGAAGCTTTTTTGGTGGCGGCATCGGCCGGGGCTCCGAGCGTAAGACAAAAGATGCAGACGAGTCCGCAGAGCAGGGATGGCTGGAAAAGGGAACGTGTTGTGGTCATGATGGACAAACTCCTAAAAAAAAATGGAAAGAGTATGGTTCGCACAGCGCATGGAAACGCCGGACAGGTCTGAGGAATGCACCGCACCCAAGGTAGCATCTTCGTTCCGGCAAGTCAACCGTCTCCGAGGCCTTTCACCTCATGGCGGCGGGCAGGCGGATGGCTGCGGGGCGCGGGTTCTTAATGTGGAATTGCTTGTCATTGTGTTCTGCCGTATAATGAGTCTGTTCCGTAAAGGATTGTGTTTCCCGTCCCGTCATATTCCGCCGGGCAGGAAGATGTGAAGACCAGCATTACCGCCTCGGGCAAGGGGAAAGACCATGGATACTCTTCCGGACAAGGCTCTGATCCGCAGACAGCCGGTAGCGGACATGCTTATGCGGAAGGTCGTGCAGGGGATAGAGGATTACGCTGGTCAGGCAATGGCCGGGATTCCGGCGGAGATCGTCGCCGGTCTTGCCGATCGGGTTGCCCGGGAGGTCCGGGCGTTCAGCGAGGGCCAGGGGGACCATCTCTATCAACTGGTAAAGATCGGCCTGGGACTCTCGTCGGAAAAGAACATCGACCGGCTTCTGGAAAGGATCGTCCGGGAGGCCAGGAACTTCACCAATGCCGATGGCGGCACCCTGTATATCCGGGAGAGCGAGCGGGATGTGCTTGATTTCGCCATTGTCCAGAATGATTCGCTCGGGGTGTTCATGGGGGGAAGCGGGGAAGTCATCTCCTGGCCTTCCGTGCCGTTGCGCCTTGAGGATAACCAGGAGAATCACCGCAACGTTTCGGCCCATTGCGCCCTTACCGGCGAGCCGGTCAATATCTCCGATGTGTATGACGCCGAAGGCTATGATTTTCAGGGAACCCGTGATTTCGACGCCTCCACGGGGTACCGCTCCCGCTCGATGCTGGTGATTCCCCTGCGGGATCACGAGGACGAGGTTATCGGGGTGCTGCAGCTGCTCAATGCCAAGGATCGGGAGACCGGCGCGGTTGTGCCCTTTCCCGAGCATGAGGTGGGGATGGTCATGAGCCTGGCCTCGCAGGCGGCCATTGCCCTTACCAAGATGCGGCTGGTCCGGGGCCTTGAGAATTTGATGGATGCCTTTGTGCGGACAATCGGCGACGCCATCGACGAAAAATCCCCCTATACGGCAGGGCACGTCTTCCGGGTCGCCAATCTCACCGAGCAGATCGCCCTGGAGGTGAACAGGGCCGACAGCGGCAAGTTCGGACCGGTCAGCTTCAGCGCCGACGAGTTGGCCGAGATCAGGATGGCGGCCTGGCTCCATGACGTGGGGAAGATCACCACGCCCGAGCATCTCATGGACAAGGCGACCAAGCTTCAGTCCATTTTCGACCGGATAGAGCTGATCCGGCACCGGGTGGAAATTTCGAAACTGAATGACGAGCTCATCCGCCTGGAAAACGAACCCTGCCCGAGAACGGAAGCTCGCCTCTCGCCTGTCAGGCACGGAACCGTTGCAAGGGAGGAGGAATGGCAGGAGATCGTCAACTTTCTCGACAGGATCAATCTGGGGGGCGAGGGGCTGCCCGCTGAAAGCATCGAGAAGGTGCGGCGACTTTCCGGGATGACCTATGCCATGAGCGGGATGGAGCTGCCCCTGCTCGCTCCGGACGAGGTCGAGAATCTCTGCGTGCAAAAAGGCACCCTGACCGCGGCGGAACGCAAGGTGATGAACCACCATGTGGAAATGAGCATCCGAATGCTGGAGGGGCTGCCGTTTCCGAAAAAACTCCGCAATGTCCCGACCTATGCCGGCATGCACCACGAGAAACTCAATGGCACCGGCTATCCCCGGGGGTTGGGGAGCGACGCCATTCCCCTGCCCGCACGGATGCTGGCCCTGGCCGATGTGCTGGAAGCGCTTACCGCCGCGGATCGGCCTTACAAGCACGGCAAAATGCTTTCCGAGGCCATGTCCATTCTGGAGGGGATGGTTGGGAGGGGAGATCTGGATGGGGATCTCTGCGATCTGGTGGTCGAATCCGGTCTGATCGGCCGTTTCGCCCATGACCTGTCAGCCCGCCAGCGGGATGATTTTTTCTGGCGGGGCAAGCGCTATTCTGTTTAGGGGCCGTACAGGAATAACTATTACATTTTTGGCCGGTTTGTTACGGCCCCTTATGCCGGTTACGGCATCCCAATGTCTTTTTATTCTTGCATGGCGGCCTCGGAAACAAGGTAGATCAAAAACTCCCGGTTGCCCTTGGGGCCAAGGATCGGCGAGGGACTGACGCCAACCGGAACAAGACCAATCCCGCCTGCAAACTCCCGGATTTCCCCGACCACCTGCTCGTGGAGGTCGCTGTCGCGGACGACCCCGCCCGCGCCGAGCTTCCCTTTGCCGACCTCGAACTGCGGCTTGATCAGGGCCAGCACCCGGATACCCCCCGAAAAAAAGACCAGCAACGGCGGCAGCAGCGTTTTCAGGGAGATAAATGAAGCGTCGATCACCGCCAGATCCAGGGGGGCGTCAAGGTCGCCGATTTTCAGGTTTCTGGCGTTGGTTCTCTCCATGACCACCACCCGTGGATCCTGGCGCAGCTTCCATGCCAACTGGCCATAGCCGACATCGATCGCATATACCTTGGCGGCCCCGCGCTGCAACAGGCAATCGGTGAAACCTCCGGTGGAGGCGCCGATGTCGGCGCAGATAAAGCCGGTGGGGTCGATATGGAAATGGTCCAGGCCGGCCGCCAGCTTGAACCCGCCCCTGCTCACATAGGGGCAGGCTTTTCCCTTCAGCCGTATCCGGCTCTCCTCGGCAAAAAGCGACCCGGCCTTGTCCGCGGGCTGATCGTTTACCAGCACCTGGCCCGCGGCAATCATGGCCTGGGCCTCCCGCAGGGTCGGGGCCAGGCCGTGCCGGAGCAGGAGCTGGTCGAGCCGGATCTTCATGGTGTGTTCGGCAAGGGTGGGTTACGCTTCGGCGGTGTCGGCCTTGCGGATCATCTCGCAGAGTTCGTCGGCCATGGCGTTGATCAGTGTTGCGTCCTTGCCCTCCACCATGACCCGGATAACCGGTTCGGTGCCGGAGGGACGGACGAGGATGCGGCCGTCATTGCCCAGCGTCTTCTCCATTTTCTTGAGCGTTGTGTTGAAGCCGGGGATGGTGCCGGTGTTGATTTTTTCGGCGGTGCGGACATTCTTGAGCACCTGGGGGAAGCTTTCCATGATGGCGGCCAGCTCCGACAGGGGTTTTTGTTTTTTGATCATCACCGCCAGCAGCTGGAGCGCGGCGAGGATGCCGTCGCCGGTGGTGTTGTGGTCCATGAACACCAGATGTCCCGACTGCTCGCCGCCGAAATTGTAGCCGGATCTGCGCATCTCTTCCACCACGTAACGGTCGCCGACCTGGGTGCGGACCATGGCGCCGCCCATGCGCTGCATGGCGACCTCCAGACCGAGGTTGCTCATCACCGTGGCCACCAGGGTTTTTTTCTTGAGTTTCTTGCGGCTCATCAGGTCGGCGGCGCAGATGGCCATGATATGGTCGCCGTCCACGATGTTGCCGTGTTCGTCCGCCACGATGATCCGGTCGCCGTCGCCGTCCAGGGCGATGCCGATGTCCGCTCCGAGTTCCCGGACCTTGGCGGCCATGTGTTCCGGATGGAGGGCGCCGCAATCGCGGTTGATGTTGGTGCCGTCCGGCTCCGCCGAAAGGGTGGTGACGGTGGCGCCCAGCTCCTCGAAGACATGGGGGGCGACCCCGTAGGTGGCGCCGTTGGCGCAGTCGAGCACGATGTGGAAGGCGTCCAGGGTGTACTCCTGGGGGAAGGTGTTCTTCAAGAAGACGATGTAGCGGCCCTTGGCGTCATCGATGCGGGTGGCGCGGCCCACTTCCTCGGCCACCGGCCTGAGCACCTCCATCTTCTGCGAGAAGATCAGATCCTCGATTTCCAGTTCCAAGTCGTCCTGAAGTTTGAAACCGTTTCTGGCAAAGATCTTGATGCCGTTGTCCTGGAAGGGATTGTGGGAGGCCGAGATCACCACCCCGGCATCGGCCCGCATGCTGGTGGTGATGAAGGCGATTCCCGGGGTGGGCAGCGGCCCGACCAAAAGGATATCCACCCCCATGGAGCAGATGCCCGCGGCCAGGGCGTTTTCGATCATGTAGCAGGAGAGGCGGGTGTCCTTGCCGATGACGATCCGGTGGCCGCGGCGCATGTCCTTGACCAGGAAGGCGAGGGCCCTCCCTATCTGCATGGCGATTTCGGTGGTCATTGGATAGGTGTTCGCCACCCCCCGCACCCCATCGGTGCCGAATAATTTTCTCATGGTCTCCTCGTGTGGAACGGAAAAACAGGATTTGCGCCGTCGCCGCTATCGTTGCCGGACAAAAAAGATGCTCTCCTCCGGTTGCCGGGAGGAAATGGCAAGCCGGCGAGCCGGATCATTTGCCGGGGTTCCTGCCGATCCTGACGGTGACGGTGGGCGGGACTGCTTCGATGATTTTTATCTGCTCCGGGGCCGTGATCTTTACCGGCAGCCGGTGGACACCGACCGACAGCTCGTCGGTCGCGACACTGGCCTCGATGAGCCCCGCCTGGTTTCCTCTGCTGCTCAGGGGCAGCAGGGCGCGGATGCTGATCCGGTCCGGTTCGATGGACACCTTTTTCGCGGAATCGGCGCCGGAGACGCGGACGGGAATATCGGTGATGGTCTTTTCCGTGGTTTTCTCGCGGATCACCACATTGGCGGTGACCACGGTCTCACCCATGAGTTCGAGAAGCGCCGGACGCAGCTCCAGGGGAACCTGGATGGTTGCCGGTCCTTTCAAGCCGCTGATATCGATGGGCTTCGCCGTCAGGATTTTTTCGCGTCCGACAACCGCCTTGGGGCCGGAAATCTTGATGAGCGGTGGTTCGAAGACCACCCCCGCCAGTTCGTGGCCGTTGGCCGGGGCGCCTGTTGTCCTGGCCTGAACCGGCAATTCCTTTTCAACCAGTTCGTCGACGAGCAGGGTGATGTGGGTGGGCTGGATGCGGGAGACGGTGACCCCCCGCGGAAACTGGATCGTTTCGGGTTCGTTGCGGATGACGATGGTGCCGGGGGTGGCCTTGGCAAGGTTGATGGTTCTTGTGATCCGCTGGCGGTTGATGCTGTTGATCAGGCCGCGGGGGCCGCTGACCGTGGCTTCCAGTTGTTTCTTGAACTGGTTGGAGATGATCAGCTCCTTGGGCAGGTTGACGATCTCCACCGGGATGTAGACCGTGGTGTCGACCTTGTCTTCGCCCACCACGAAATACCAGAGGAGGACGGCGAAGATCAGGGAAATGAGCTTCAGCCCCCAATTGTTCGGCCAGTTGAGAAGGTTGGGGGCAGGCGTGCGCCGGATTATTTGTTTAACCAGTTTTTCCATAACAGGGGGGTCGTATTTTCCTTGGGAACAAAGATTGCGTCCAGTCGGCTTCTAAGAGCGTTTTCGTCAAGGTCGGAGGTCATGGCCCCATGCTGGACCAGGGATATCTTCTGGGTTTCTTCCGAAATCACGATGATCACCGCGTCTGTTTCCTCGGAAAGACCGATGGCCGCCCGATGGCGGGTGCCAAGCTGTTTGCTGATGTAGGGATTTCTTGTGAGGGGAAGCAGGGCTCCGGCCGAACGAATCCGGCCGTTGTGGATGATCACCGCTCCGTCATGGAGGGGGGCGGTGGTCTGGAAAATGCTGACCAGGAGCTGCCTGCTGACGATGGCGTCGAGGCTGTGGGCGGATTCGATATAGTCGTTGAGTCCTGTTTCCCGTTCGATGACGATGAGGCCGCCGATCTTGCGCTGGGCCATTTGCTGCGCCGCCCTGACGACTTCGAGCAGAATCTGGACCGTGTCTTCCTGGGGCTTGGAAAAGGTGGTTTGTCCGACCTGGGTGAGGGCTCGCCGGATATCCCGCTGGAAGATGATGATGATGATCAGGAAGATCGAGCTTAAAAAGGTTCCCAGCAGCCAGTACAGGGTCAGGAATTCGAGCTCCCGCGCGGCAAAATAGAGCATGATGAGAACCACGATGCCGGCCAGCATCTGGACGGCGCGGGTTCCCCGGATCAGCAGCATGATACGATAGATGATGAACGAGACGATCATGATATCGAATATGTCTTGCCAGCGGAGTGACTGTAAAAGTTCCAGCATCGGGGTCGGGGTTCCGTCAATAAAAAATCTGGGGTGAAAAGTTGAAAATGTCTCGTTCTTTCTAAGGTAAACGAAAAGCAGGGGGCCAGGCAAGGGGCATGAGTGAATTTTTTTAAAAAAATTGGGGGGATCGGCAGTGGTGTTGTAAAAAAGCAAGGGTGTCTTTTGGCGAAAAGCTCCTCGCGCGCGCAAAAAAAAACATTCCGACAACCGGGCCGCCTGGCTGTCGTTTCGATGGGCGATTAATCCGGCCCGGCGTTGTTTGGGGTCAGGGGAGGGCGCACGATGGGGCGGCAAGAAGAGCGAAGGGAGGTCTGGGAGATATGCCGGTGTGGTGCTTTTTTAGCGGGAAAAATGGCGCAGGCGTAAAATGGACCACTGCCGGTGGCGTTTTTTTGCAAAAAACAGCGGCAGGGCAAGGGCGGTATTGCGGAGAGCAAGCAAGAGGGCCGGCCAACTCTCCGACTTGCCGAAGCAGCCGCAGTCAAGGGGGAGCAGGAGATGGCCGCCGGAGGCAGTCAGTATGGCAACGGTAAAGAGGAGATAAAGCGCCCCCATGGCCGTGGCGGATATCTCAAGATGGATACCGCTTACGGCCCAAAGGCCCAGAAGAATCTCCAGCCGTGGAAGCCAGCGGGCCAGGAGAATGACCATTTCGAGATTGAGCATGCCCTGCTCATGCAGGGCCGCCAGTAATTCTCCCACCCCTGCTTCGCGGAGCTTGAGAATCGCGGCAATAAGGAGCAGCAAGGCGGCAAGGTGATAGTCGGCCAGGATAAACAGGTCCAGCGGGGTCGCTGCCGCCGGACCTGTTTCTTTATTGGGGGAGCGCGGCGATGCGATGATCGTAGTGGTCCGCATGGCCTTCCCAGAAGATCATGAGTTCGTCAACCAGCGTGTTCAGCCTCTGCACCTGATCGGAGACCTCTTGGACTGTCGCGGCGCTCTCCTCCGACATGGCGGCAAGCGACTGGACCGACGAGTCAACGGCGGAGATGGTTTGGTTGACCTTGTCCTGATTGTCTGCTTGGCTGTTTGAGTTTTCCGTGATCTTCTCCATTTGTTGGGCAACATTGCGCGTTGCCTTGCTCACCTCGGGGAAGGTGGTTTTCAGGGTAAAAATCACGGTCTCGCCTTCGTGGATCTCTTTGTCGAGCCGACCGATAACCTCGGCCGCTTTTTGGGAGGCTTCCGAGGCCCTTGTCGCCAACCGACGGACTTCATCCGCCACCACTGCAAAACCTGCGCCCGCCTCGCCGGCTCGCGCTGCCTCCACCGCGGCATTCAGGGCGAGCAGATTGGTCTGGAAGGCGATATCCTCGATCACCTTGACCAGGGAGGATATTTCCCGATCCGCGTCCGCCATGCCGGACATGGCGTCCACCACCTTGCGGATAATCTCTTCTGCCTGGTCGGCGGTGGTCAAGACCTGTTGGGTCGATTTTCCGGCGGATTTGGCGAGTTGCAGGTTTTCTCCCGCTTGGGCGGCAATGGTTTTGGTGGAGGTGGTTATTTGGTCGAGGTGGGCGGCGGATTCGGAGGTCTCGGCGCTGAGCTGGGTGGACATGTCGGCGATATAGGCCATGGAGGAAAGCAGGGCGCCTGCCGCCGTGGAGGATTCGGCGGACATGGCGGCCAGCTTTTTGGACATGTTCGAGACCAGGAGGAAGGTGACGCAACCCACGCCGGAAAGTATGACAAAGGCGATCAGCAGTGCCTTGGCCATCAGGGAGCTGATGGCGAGAATGTGTTGGGTGTTCCGGTTGTGCGCCTCCGCGCTTTCCGTCACCAGCTGTTCCAGGGTGGAGAAGATGAAGGTGGTGCGGGCTTTGAATATCGGCATCAGCTCGGCCTCGCGGCCGAATTCCAGATCAATGGCGGCGCGCACCATGTCGGCGCCGATATCGTTGGCCTCGATATAGGCGGCCAGCAGTTTCCGCACCAAGGCGGCATTGGCCGTATCCTGGTTGGCTTCGTGCAGATCTTGCAGGGATTTGAACAGCGCGCGCAAGCGGGTGTCCAGCGGCTCAATCTCCTTGAGCCGCTGGGTGCTGGCCGCGGCCTTGGCTGTGTCGAGCTTTTCGATAACCTGACCCATGAGCCCCTGCATTTCGACGGCCATTCTGGTGATCGGGTATTCCTTCCTGGCGATCCCGGCCACGTCCTGGGCAAGAGAGCGCAAGGAGAGGAGGGCGGCGGCAATTATCGCAGAGGATAAGACGCCCAGGAGCAGGAAAGCGAAATAGAGACGCAGTTTGTTGCCGATTTTTTGAGGAATCTTGAGATGCATGGCGGCCTGGCCTACTTGCTGACCGGCAATCCGGCTGCGACCCAAGCCATCATCCCCCCGTCAAGGGCGGCAAGATCCTTGAAGCCATTCATGCTGAGAAACTTGGCCGCGACCACAACCTGCTTGGCGGCATGATCGATCACCACCACCTTCTTGTTCCTGGGGATGGTGGAGTGCTTCTCTTCCAGGTCGTCCATGTCGATTTCGATGGCGCCGGCCAAGCGGCCGCTTTCCTTGTGTTTGGCATCGCGGATGTCCAGGATGGTGACGGATTTGGCCATGTCGTTGAGCTGTTGCGGGGTGAGGCGGGTGAGTTCGATGTTCGGGTAGTTGGCTGCCTTGGTCACGGGATAACCGTTCTGCATCCAAGCAGGCAGGCCTTCGTCATAGATCATGATATTGCTGTAGCCGAGTGTCTGGGCCACCTTGGCCGCCATCTTGCTCTTGCCGCATTTGGGTCCGAGGCAGTAGAAGACCAGCAGGGTATTTTTGTCCGCGGGGAGGTTCGGGTTGCCCTTCACCTTGCTCGACGGGATGTTGATCGAGCCCTGGATGGCTTTTTCCTTGTGCTCGATGGAGCTTAATGCGTCTGCGAGCACCATGGTTTCCTTGGCGTCCATCTTTTTCTTGAGTTCCGCGGTGGAGATGACGGGGATATCCGCCGCAATTGCCGCGGAGGTGAAAAGGGAAAACAGGGAGATCAGGGCGCAGAGAAAAGCTGTGGCAAGGCAATGGCGGTGTCGCATGGTCTGTTCCTTTGTTTGGAGATTAATGGGTGAGTAAGGTTTTTTTTAAAAAAAACATGAATTCGGGGTCTCCACGATGTGGAACCTGTCCCTTTGAGCAAAAAACGTACCAGAAGGCCCGGCAGGTAAGGAATATGGGAGGCGGACATATGGCGGAAATGTTTTTGCACACACATAAGGCACGACAAAAGGGTGTTTTATTTTTTCCGGCATTCCCGAAACAGGGGGTGTCATCCGCTGCGCGGATACTGGAAAAGGCCCAGCTTCTGTTTGAGTTTGTAGCCAGAAACTGACCGGCTCTAAAAAAACCGTCCTGTCGGGGAGGGGATTCAAGAACTCATGACAGATGCTCTCTCCCGCAAGGTGGTTGGGAAATAGCCGACCGTCCGGGCATGTTTTTGGTGTTCGAGCGGAAAACTATTCAGGTATTTCTTACAGGCCTTTTTTTCGCCATCGTTGCGGAATTAAAATGCCTACTTGTTGCTTGACAAGGTTGGGAAATTGATTTATCTTCACAAAATTTTCCAGCATCTTTCTGTCGGTGTTGCCGGGAGACGGCGACCGGACGGAAAACCTGCCGGCCTGGAAACGGCAAGGGCAGAGCGTCTTGAATCAATCAACAATACAGTGAACAGGAGTTGAGAATTGGCTAATCATAAATCCGCCATGAAGAGGAATCGTCAGAACCAGTTGCAACGGCTTCGCAATCGCTCCAACAAGAGCAAAATGAAGGGCGTTGTGAAGAAGGTCCTTGAGGCCCTTGAGCAGAAAGCCGGGGATCAGGCCCAGGAAGCGCTGAAGGCGGCGATCCCTGTTATAGAGAAGACTGCGGTAAAGGGTTCCATCCACAAAAAGAATGCTTCCCGCAAGGTTTCCCGTTTGACCAAGCGGGTAAATGCCTTGTTGAGCGCCGCGTAACAACGCGAAAGCCGCTAGCGGCTGGAGCCTTGGCGCGGGTTCTCCTCCAGCGGGAGACCTCCTTGCCTACGGCCCTTCCGATCGGGCCTCGGGATGGTTGTGCCTCTTCCGACGTGCACAGGGATCGGACACCTGTATATTATGAAGAGTGTTTCGCTGTGACAAAGAAAAACAAGAAAGCCATGGGACGCCAATGTTCCATGGCTTTTTTTTATTTATGAGCTGAGGATCCATCATGTTCCGACCTTCCTTGCAGGAGTTTGAACACCTGGCGGTCGATGCCGGTCTGGTACCGATCTATCGGGAAATCGTCGCCGACCTCGATACGCCGCTGACCATCTTTGCCAAGGTGGCGGGCGGGGAGTCGCACGCCTTTC
Organism: Deltaproteobacteria bacterium; assembly: GCA_021811385.1. GTDB lineage: Bacteria > Desulfobacterota > Desulfobulbia > Desulfobulbales > Desulfurivibrionaceae > Thiovibrio. Next base: position 49,830 of record JAJZPC010000007.1, read on the forward strand.
TTTTTGAAAGCCTTGAAGGCGGCGAGAAATGGGGGCGTTATTCCTTTATCGGCCTTGATCCCATCGTCACTTTTGCAAGCCGCGGCACCCGGATCACCATCACCCGGGAGGGAGCGGTGGAGGAGCGGCAGGACGATCCGCTGGCGGCCCTGCAAGCTCTGCTCAAGTCCTTCAATGCCTGCAATTCGGAGATGGCCTGCGATCCGGAGCTGCTGCCGCGTTTTTTTGGCGGGGCCGTGGGTTTTCTGGGCTACGACATGGTGCGGTTCATGGAGCGGCTGCCCGAGCGCAATCCGCCCCTGGCCCAGTTTCCGGACAGCTCTTTCATGGTGCCGCGAACCGTTCTGATCTACGACAACCTCAGGCAGTTGCTCACCGTGGTCAATCTGGTGCAGACCTCTGGGACTGGGATTGAAGCGGGCGATATTCCGGCCTTGTATGCGAAAGCGCAGGGTGAGATCGAGGAGATCATCGTCCGCCTCCAAGCCCCCATGCCCACGGAGTATCTCGGTGGGGGAGGCCTGAAGACTGCCGCGCCCCACGCCTTCACCTCCAATATGAGTGAGGAGGGGTTCGAGAAGATGGTGGAGGCGGCCAAGGAGTATATTCAGGCCGGTGATATCATTCAGGTCGTTTTGTCGCAACGGTTCCACACCAAAACAGAATTGGCGCCATTCAAGCTCTACCGCGCCCTGCGCCATATCAATCCCAGCCCCTATCTTTTCTATCTCAAGCTCGGGGATCTGGTCCAGATCGGCTCTTCCCCGGAGATTCTGGTTCGCCTTGAGCAGGATGATATCGAGCTCAGGCCCATTGCCGGGACGAGAAAACGCGGCAAAACCCAGGAAGAGGACGCTGCCCTTGAGCAGGAGCTGCTGGCCGATCCCAAGGAGCGGGCCGAGCATCTGATGCTGGTCGATCTGGGCCGCAACGATGTGGGCCGGGTCGCCGGCTACGGCTCGGTGGAGGTCCGGGATCTGCTGGTGGTCGAGCGGTACAGCCATGTCATGCATCTGGTTTCCGGAGTGCATGGAACCCTGGCGCCGGGTAAGGATCAGTTCGACGTCCTGCGCGCCTGCTTTCCGGCGGGCACGGTGAGCGGGGCTCCCAAGATCCGGGCCATGGAGATCATCGAAGAGCTTGAGCCCGAGCGGCGCGGGCCCTATGCCGGCTCCATCGGGTATTTCGGTTTTTCCGGGAACATGGATTTTTGCATCACCATCCGGACCTTCATCATGCAGGGCGACGATCTCTGGGTGCAGGCCGGGGCAGGGATTGTCGCCGATTCCGTGCCCGCCCTGGAGTATCAGGAAACCATCAACAAATCCATGGGGCTGCGGCGGGCGGTGGAGTTGGCGGAAAAAGAATTTTAGGAGCCGTTAGGAAACAGGAGCTCTCTTGTTCGTTTCGTTACGGCTCCTTATGCCGATCACTGCATTTCAATGGTACAGTTTTTCTGAACAACGGCTTAGCCCCGGCGGCATGCGAGAAAAAATATGATAGTCATCATCGATAATTACGACTCTTTTACCTACAACATCGTCCAGACCCTCGGAGGGATGGGCGCCGAGATGAAGATCTTCCGCAACGACGAGGTGGATATCTCCTTCATCGCCTCGCTTGCTCCCGACCGGCTGTTGATCTCGCCCGGACCCTGTTCTCCGGTCCAGGCAGGCATCTCCATCGAGGCGATCCGTTTCTTCAGTGAGAAGATTCCGGTGCTGGGCGTTTGCTTGGGGCATCAGTCCCTGGGCGAGGCCTTTGGCGGACAAACCGTGCGGGCCGGGCGGCTCATGCACGGCAAGACAAGCCCCATCACCCACGACGGTTTTGGCGTGTTCACCGGATTGCCCAACCCTTTCGAGGCCATGCGCTACCATTCTCTGGTGGTTCGGGAGTCGGATCTGCCCGATTGTCTGATGGTCACGGCGCGTTCCGATCAGGGCGAACTCATGGGACTCAGGCACCGGACCTTGCCGGTGGAAGGGGTGCAATTCCATCCCGAATCCATCATGACCCCGGCCGGGGTGCGGTTGTTGAAAAATTTCCTTGATCCGGCCTATCCGGAAATTCTCGCCAGGCAGCGCAAGGAGATGGTCGCATGATGAAAGAGGCCATTGCCAAAGTGGTGGCGGGAACCGACCTGAGCGAAGCGGAGATGGTCGGGGTGATGGAGATAATCATGGGCGGCGAGGCCACCCAGGCCCAGATCGGCGCTTTCATCACCGCGCTGAGGATCAAGGGCGAAACCGTGGACGAGATCACCGGCGCGGCCAGGGTGATGCGGGCCAAGGCCACCAAGGTGGATGGGGTCGGCGAGGGCGGGATTCTCGTGGATACCTGCGGCACCGGGGGCGACGCCTCCGGCACCTTCAATGTTTCCACCACCACCGCCTTTGTCGTGGCCGCAGCCGGGATTCCGGTGGCAAAGCACGGCAACCGTTCCGTTTCCAGCCATTGCGGCAGCGCCGATGTGCTGGAGGCCCTGGGCGTGGACCTGACCCTGAGCGCGGAGGAGATCGGCCAGTGCATCCGGGAGATCGGCATCGGCTTCATGTTCGCTCCGGCCCTGCATGGGGCGATGAAGCATGCCATCGGCCCGCGCCGCGAGATCGGGATCAGGACGATCTTCAATATCCTCGGCCCCCTGACCAACCCTGCCGGGGCCAACGTGCAGGTCATGGGGGTGTATGCCCCTTCCCTCACCGAAACCCTGGCCCAGGTGTTGGGCAGGCTCGGCACTAAACGCGCTCTGGTGGTGTGCGGCGAGGGCAATCTCGACGAAATCACCATTACCGGCGCCACCAGGGTATCCGACTGGGCCAACGGCGCATTGACAACCTACAGCATCCATCCCTCGGAGCTGGGCATGGCCACGGCCACCCTGGCGGAGATCAAGGGCGGAACAACCGCGCCCGAAGCGGCAACGCAGCTGCGTTTGGTGCTGAGCGGCAAGGCCGGCCCCTGCCTGGACATGGTTCTGCTCAATGCCGGCGCCGCTCTGATGGCTGCGGGACGCAGCGACGATCTTGCCTCCGGGGTGGCCCTGGCCCGCGAAGTAGTGGCCAGCGGGGCCGCGCTCAACAAGGTTGATGCGCTGGTTGCCTTTTCCAAATCGGTGAAAAAATCATGATCCTTGACACCATCGTTGCCAGAAAAAAAGAAGAGGTCGCAGCCCTCAAGGGTCGAGGCATTGTCGCGCCGGATCAGGAGATTCCGCCGCCGCGCGGCTTTATTCGGGCGCTCACCGAATTTTCCGGCGTGGCCGTCATTGCCGAGGCCAAAAAGGCCTCCCCTTCCAAGGGCGTGATCCGGCCCGATTTCGATCCGGTGGCCATAGCCCGCAGCTATCTGGCGGGCGGGGCCCAGGCGCTTTCGGTGCTCACCGATGCGGATTTCTTTCAGGGCTCTCTCGCCTATATTCCCGCAGTGCGGGCGGCGGTGACTCTTCCTGTCCTGCGCAAGGACTTCATCATCGACCCCTTGCAGATCAAAGAGGCCCGGGCGTATGGCGCCGATGCGATCCTGCTGATCGCCGCCATTCTTGAGACCAGCCAGATGCAGGAGTATCAGACCCTGGCCTCCGAGCTTGGCATGGATGTGCTGGTGGAGGTGCATGACGAGGCGGAGGTTGAAAAGGCCGTGGCCGCGGGCAGCCGTTTGATCGGGGTCAACAACCGGGATCTCCGCGATTTTTCCATGGATCTGAATACCACCTTCCGTTTGCAAAAGATGATCCCGGCCGGGATTCCCCTGGTGAGCGAATCAGGGATCCGCGATCACCACGACATGGTGCGGCTTGCGGAACATAACATCAAGGCGGCGCTGGTCGGGGAGACTTTGATGCGGGCCGAGGATCCGGCCGTGGCCTTGCGCACCCTGGTCGGCGGGCGGCAAGGATGAATGGCATGAACGTCCGAACGCGGATCAAGGTCTGCGGGATGCGGGAGCCGGCGGAGGTCGCCGCAGTGGTGGCTGCCGGGGTGGACGCGATCGGCCTGATCTTTGTCGAGAAAAGCCCCCGGTGCATTGATCCGGACCGGGCTCGGGAAATAGTCGAAAGCCTGCCACCGTTTGTCGATGCGGTGGGGGTTTTTGTCGATCAGGATGCCGCACAGGTGAACGAGATCGTCCGGTACTGCGGGTTGACCAAGGTGCAGCTGCACGGGGCGGAATCCCCCGCATACTGCGCACGGATCAACTGCCGGGTGATGAAGGTCTTTCCGGTGAAATCCTCCCTGACCGGAGAGGATCTGCTCCCCTATGCCGGAGAGGTTGCCGCTTTTTTGTTCGATACCTTTCACGAGAAGGTTGCCGGCGGCACCGGCCAGACCTTTGATTGGAGTCTGCTGAAAAAATTATCCCCTTCCCGCCCGGTTGTCCTGGCAGGCGGCCTCACCCCTGAGAATGTGGGCGAGGCGGTCAGGCAGGTGCGTCCATTTGCCGTGGATCTCAACTCCGGGGTGGAGTGCGCGCCCGGACGCAAGGATATCGCCAAGGTCCGGGCGGCTATTGTCCAGGTCGCGGCAGCGGATGCCGCCGCGCTTCGTCTTTCAGCCGACAGCTGATCGCGGTCGGCTGAGGATTACTTGACCGCGGGAAAAAGGACCACCACCTGCGGCGTGTTGCCGATGGTCACGGAGAGCCGCAGCTCTTTCACCCCGTCTGCCTCCTCGCCCGGAATCCCGGGAAAGAAAAGGACGCCGTAGGCGATTTGGTGCGGCAGGATCGCTTCGTTGCGCAGGGTTTTAGCGGCAAGGTCTTCCCTGATTTTTTCCCCGGTATCGCTGTAGCTTTTGGCTCCCCCGACAATCGCCCCACCCGCCGCGCCGATCACGGCGCCGGTTCCCATGGCCTCGCCGACATTCTTACCGGTGACGACCCCGACGGCCAGACCGGCCAACGCTCCTGCCGCGCCCATGAGCAGAGCCGGTTTCCCCGCGCCTTTGGCGGTTTCCCCAATATCCACATGCCCTGAGGTCCGCTGGTAGGTCTTCTCCAGCGAGAGGATCGGCCAGGCCCGGTTGTTGTTATCGATGAGAAAGGTTTGCTCGGGGTTGAGCCGCGCCTTTTCCGGGCTGTCGTTTTGCAGGGTGACCTGCACGGGCAGCAGGCCGGCGTTGCGCGCGCCAAAGCCGAAGGCCTGCTTGGCCGCCTCATCGCTGCTGAAGGCCAGGGCGGAAATCTTGAGGCCATCCCCCACCACGATGCCGCCATTTTTGGCGTCGGGCAGGTTGAGCGGAGCGACCCGGTCCTGGTAGGTGCAGCCGCCGGCCAGGCTGAGCAGGCTCAGCAGGGTGGCAAGCCAGCCCAGACGTTTTCCGAAACCATGCAGTTTTTTCATGTTCATTCCTTTTCTCATCGCGAATTTATTGTCCCCGCTTGGGAGGGTTAAAACCCCCACCTTTCAGGTGGCAGCTTTAGCGTAGAATTGCTAAATTTTGAGTCATGACATACAGACATGGCTCACATACGGTATTCACCATCCACCTGCA
>JAJZPC010000074.1 GCA_021811385.1 Deltaproteobacteria bacterium
CAGAATTTATTGAGCACCTTGGGCGAAACCCGCCGCTCGTCGATGCGCAGGGAGAGCACGACATGGTCCGCCGCCGCGTACGAGGCATAGGCGAACTCGCTGTCGAACATATTGAGCACGGAAACCCAGCCCACGGAGCGCTCTTCGTAGCTCTCGTCGATATCCCGGAAGGAATGCCTGGCGATCCGCTCGGCCACGAACTCCCAGAAATTCGCGGGCAGTTCCCCTTCCACCGCATAGCGGACAAAACTTGCCGATCTGGCCAACAATCCCATACCGCACCCAAAAGTAAATAGTCAGAAAAAAAATCCCTGCTTGGCGCAGGGACTCCATTTTGCTCCGCAACAAATCAGAAGATATAGCAGACCCGGGCCACCGCCACAAGCTATTTAAGCACCGGCTCCCCAACCAAAAAACTCCAATAATTACACAAGCTCAGTCCGTTATCCAACAGACAGGCAAGGATGAATCCGGGGCAAAAAAAAGGAAAAAGAAGAAAGCAAAGACTTGACACGGAAAACCGACTGTTGTAAATGTGCCTTTTCCTACAGGGTGGGTCGTTAACTCAGCCGGTAGAGTATCTGCCTTTTAAGCAGAGAGTCGCGCGTTCGAATCGCGCACGACCCACCAATTACTGTACGGATATTTGTCCCCATCGTCTAGCCCGGTCCAGGACACCGGCCTTTCACGCCGGCGACACGAGTTCAAATCTCGTTGGGGACGCCAGAAATTCTAAAGGGAATCAACCGCGTGCGGTCGATTCCCTTTTTTCATGATTGCCCATGACCAGCATCCAAGAATACCACCAGCTTATTGCCGCCCTTGACGCAGAGATCGTGCGCATCGCACAGCTGCATGCCGGAGCCATTTCCTGCGGGCCGGGTTGTGCCTCCTGCTGCCAAGCCTTCAGTGTGCTGCCCATTGAGGCGGCCTGCGTACGGGAAGCCATTGGTGCCCTGGACACTGCCAGCCGGGAGCGGCTTGGCCGCAACCTTGCGGAAGACGATGAGCGCTGTCCCCTGCTCATCGATGATCTCTGCGCCATCTACGCGGCCCGCCCCGTAATCTGCCGGACCCAGGGGCTGCCCCTGGCCTATGTGGACGAAGAGCGCGAGGCCATCGAGGTCTCGGCCTGCGGGCTGAATTTCCCGGACGACCATGCCTTTGCCCCGGAAGACCTCCTGTTCATGGACCAGTTCAACACCCGTCTTGCCGAGCTCAATCAGGCCTGGTGTAGCACGCGGAATCCGGACCCGGCCAAACGCATCCCCCTGCGGGAGCTTGCCTGCCCCACCCAACCGGGGAGCTGAACCTTACTGCTCCGGCAGGGCCGCCCCATCCAGTAACGCCTGGGCCACCCTCTCTTCCAACCGATCCTTGTCGATGGGCTTGGCGCAATAGGCCACCGCTCCGAGGGCAAACGCCTGCCGGGCCATGTCGACGTCGGGCAACCCGGTCAACATGATGGCCGACAGGTGCGGCAGCGACTTCTGCATCTCGGCGAGCACGTCAAGGCCGTCCATCTTGCGCAGGTTCATGTCGAGAATCGCCAGGTCCACCGGATTTTTTTCCGTGAACCGGAGGGCCTCGTCCTCGTCGTGGAACACATGCACCACATGGCCCTTCCGTTGCAGAATCCTCTGGATGAGAATCCCCGCGTCCAGCACATCGTCCAAGACCAGAATCCGCGCCATCTTCCTATTGCTCCTGTTCCTGACCCGCGGCAACAACCGGCAGGAAAAGATGAAAGGTCGTATGCATGTCCAATGCGACAAGCTCCGGTTCCTGGGGCGGAGACTTGACCTCGATCCTCCCGTTATGATCCTGAATAATGCCGAAGGAAACGGACAACCCCAACCCGGTGCCCTTGCCGACCCCCTTGGTGGTGTAAAAGGGGTCGAAGATCCGACCCAGCTGATCCGGGGGGATGCCGGAGCCGGAGTCGCCGATGATGATCTCGATCTGCCCGCTCTCCGCATGCCAGCGGGTCCACACCCCGATGATCCCTTCGCTGCCGATGGCATGGTGGGCGTTGGTCAGCAGGTTGACAAAGACCTGGCGCAGCCGCTCGTTGTCAAAGCAGGTGCTGGGCAGGTTCTCCGCCAGGCAGCGGTGGATAAAGATATGGTCCATGTTCAGGGTGTGGTTGACGATGGCCAGCACCTCCTCCAAACACTGGTTGAGATCGCCGTACAGCTTGTTGTGCTCCTGGGTCTGCCGCGAGAAATTGAGCAGGTCGGCGACGATTCGCCGGCAGATCTTCGCCTGTTTCTCGATGATCCCCAGGGTCTCGTGCACCTCGCTCTGCTCCTCGAAATCCTCCTCCAGCAGCTGCGCATACCCCAGGATGATGCCCAGCGGGGTATTGATCTCGTGGGCCACGCCCGCGGCAAGCTGGCCCACCGAGGTCATCTTTTCGGAGTGCACCAGCTGCTCCATCATCTTCTTGAAGTGGGTGAGATCCTTGGCGATCCCCTGATACCCCTGGAGCGTCCCCGCCCGATCCGTAACGGCCGAGGCGGTGATCATCAGATACAAGGGGCCATCCTCCCGGCCGGCAAACTCCGCCTCGAAATCCTTGACCTGCCCGTCCGAAGCAAGCAAGGCGCGGTATTGGCCGCACCGTTTTGGATCGGAAAAAAACTCGGCCAGGGGCTGGCCGAGAAGATCCCGCCGTTGGCCAACCCCGAGCAGCTGCAAACCGCTCTCGTTGATATCGCAGATCCGGCCATCCGCGTCGCAGAAATAGATCATGTCCTTGGACCCTTCGAAAAAGCCGCGGAATTTCTCCTCGGACAACCGCAGGTCGTGGGTCCGCTCCTCCACCTGCTGCTCCAGGGTCTGATTCAATCGGGAAAGGTCGGTATGCGCTTCCTTAAGCCTTTCGTTGGCCAGCTCCAGCGAGATCGCATCGACCTTGGCCCGCTCGATGAGCCCCGCCGTGTTGTGGTAGTGGAGGGTGAGGATGGCCACCCCGCAGAGGGCGATGGTGTTCAACCCCCCGCAGTATGGGTCGAGCAAGTCCCAGAGTTGCGGCATCCCGCCAAGCCTGAGCGCATAGGGGAGAAGATGCCCCACCCCCCGGGAAAAAGAAAAGACCACCATGACCAGGGAGAACCAAAAAAAATAGGACCAGAGGATGCTTTTGGGCTCGAGTCGGGTGAGACGCCGGGCATAGGAAAGGGCAAAAAGGGAGAGGATGACCATCACGGTGGCGCCGAGATAATCCACCAGATAGACGGGAAACAGGGGAAGGATAATGCGCTCTTCCATCAAACCCCCTGCCCGTTTCGGCCCTGCCGCCGGGCCTCGACCGCCTCGCGGAAATCCCGCAGGGAGATGGTGAAAAACCAGAAGGCCGGAACGCAGAGCAGATGGTCGAAACGGCCCAGATAATAGAAGACGCTGAGCAGGGTGCGCGGCCCGGTAAAATGATCCTCCACCAGGCGGGCGCCGGAATCCCTGAGGTCGGCGTACATCTGCCCGGCGAACCAGTGCACGAACAGATGGTCCATGTCCCAGAGGAGAAAAAAGAGCAGCGAAAGCTTGAGGGAGCGCCAGGAGTATCGAACATCCGGCGGCTTGGTGTGCAGGACATAGAGGAAAAGCAGCAGGGCCACCCCGAGCAGGAGATGGGCCATCAGGTGGACCACCGGCCCTTCCGCCACCCCGTGTCCCTGCACCGCCCAGGCCGGGCAGCTCCAGAAAAAGAGCAGCATAAAGCCCAGCAGAACACCATGCCTTTTCATCCGGATTGCCCCCACAATATGCCAGAAAAAACCGTATCCTTTTCAGAGATAGCAGGTTGCCGAGAGGGACGCAAGCCATATCCTCGTCCGGATTCCCGGCAAGAAGATGTTGATTGTTTTCCGGAAATGGTGCATTCAATGGGGAGTTGCCCGAAAAACCCTGCCAAACACCCGTGCTTTCCGGAGAGATGCCCGTGACCTCTGATCAGCCTCTTTCTCCCTGCCCCGACGGAGATTTTTCCGCCTCGGTTCTCATCGTCGACGATGACCGCGACATGCTCTCCATGCTGGAGCGGCTCATCCGCAAGAAATTCCGCTGCGAGGTGAAGACCGCGCCCTCCGGGGAGAGCGCCTGGGGGATCATTGCGGACTGGCGGCCGGACATGGTGCTGACGGACGTCAAGATGCCGGGGATGGACGGCCTGGCACTCCTTGCCAAGATCAAGGAAGCATCTCCTGCCACCGCCGTGATCATGATGACCGGCCACGGCACGGTGGAATCGGCCATCAGCGCCCTGAAAAACGGGGCCTACGACTTTATCCAGAAGCCCTTTGACAACGAGCATCTGCTCCACACCCTGCGCCGCTGCCTGGAACGCCTCTGCCTGCTTGAAAAAAACCGGCGCCTCCAGAGCCGGCTCGCCGGGCAGGAAGCCTGCCCCGGCTTCACCGGCGCCTCCCCGGCGATCAAGGAGGTCTCCGGGCTGATCAGCAGGCTGGCCGATACCGATGTCACCGTGCTGATCCGGGGAGAATCCGGCACGGGCAAGGAGCTGGCCGCCCGCGCCCTGCACGGGTTGAGCGCCAGGCATTCGCATCCGATGGTCATTGTCAACTGCCCGGCCCTGCCGGAGCAGATTCTGGAGAGCGAACTCTTCGGCTATGCCAAGGGCGCCTTTTCCGGGGCGACCCACGACAAAAAAGGGCTGTTTCTCGAAGCCGACACCTCCACCATCCTGCTGGACGAAATCGGCGACCTCCCCATTGCCCTCCAGACCAAGCTGCTCCGGGTTCTCCAGGAAAAGGAGATCATGCCCCTGGGCCAGACCAAGACCATCCGGGTGGATGTCCGGGTGCTGGCCTCGACCAACCAGGATCTGGAGGAAAAAATCCGCCAGGGATTCTTCCGGGAGGATCTTTTCTACCGCCTCAATGTGGTGACCATCACCATGCCGCCCCTCAGAAACCGCGCGGAAGACATCCCCGTCCTGGCCCACCATTTTCTCGCGACCTTTGCCGCGGAATACGACCGGCAGGGGTTGGTCTTTGCCCCGGATGCACTCCCCGCCCTGGTGAAGCGGACCTGGAAAGGCAATGTCCGGGAACTGCAGAATGTGATCAAACGGGCGGTGCTGCTTGCCGGGGACGCCCCCATCTCCGCCCGGGATCTGACTGAACCCGGGGTAGAACCTTCCTCCCCCAGGCCCATTGCCGGAAATCCGCACGGGCTGCCCTACAATCTCGCCAAACAGCGGCTGGTGGAGGAGTTCTCCGCCGCCTACCTGGCCGAAGCGCTGCAGCAAAACAGCGGCAATGTGACCGCAGCGGCCCAGGCCAGCGGCATGAACCGCCAGGCCTTCCAAAAACTGCTGCACCGTTTTGGCCTTGCTGCCGACGCCTTCCGGTAATTCTCCAGCCCCACCCGCCGCCCTCCGGCGAAAAAAGATATGCCGCAAAAAAGCGGCGCTGCATATTTTTTACTGCACCAAAACCCCCTGTTTTCCGCCCTGACGCCGGCACCGAAGACACAACAACATCATCGCATAATCAATCAGATACAACGAACACCCCCCCCTGCCGCCGGATTGGCACTGTTATTGCTCTCCCATACATGAGGGGGAGGCGACTGTAGTCCTCTCCGCCGGCAACCAATACGGATCAGACGCGCACGCCCTTGCCCGGCAAACGTGCGCGCCTGTCGGACAGCGAAAAATTCAAAGGAGGTGCAACGGCACAAGAGGGGAACTTCGGGAGGAAGCCGTCTTTTACGACATTTTCATTTCAGACAGGAGGTGGATGGTATGAAAGTCAAGTTCAGTGTGTTGCCGTTACTCGCCCTGGTGATGATGGCCTTGCCCATCAGCCCGCGGGCACAGGCCATGGAGGCTGCTTCTGCTCCAACCATTACCCTCGACAAGACCTCGCTGGCCAACGGCGGCGAGATCATCGTCACCGGCCAGGCCCCGGCAGGTGCCCAGGTCTATGTCGAGGTCTATTCCGCCGATAAAAAGGTGCGGGCCAACCGCTTCGACGGCAAGAAGGATCCCAAGACCGGCAAGATCCCCTACAAGTTTTACCTGACCCATGAAATGCCGGCCTTTTACAAGATTCTCGCACCCAAGGATATGCAACCGGAGCTGGACAAGGCCAAGGGTGCGGGCAAGGACTGGAAGTACTCCGAGGTGCTGAAGAAGATCGGCGCCGACGCCGCCTACAGCGCCCCGGCCAAGATCAAGATTGACAGCTACCAGGCCACCATCATGGCCAGTATCATCGGCTCCCGCGGCGACCTGTTGGAGCCCATGGACGAAAAGGCGACCAAAAGTGAGTCGATGAAGCTGGTGAAAGGACGTTTCCGCAGCGTCGGCAAGCTGCTGGAAGCCAACGTCGAGACCACCCTCGGCGGCGCGTACACCGCCAAGATCAAGTTGCCCGCAGGCCAGGCTCCCGGCAAGTACAGCGTTACCGCCACCGCCGTCACCGAGCGGATCAAGGAAGGCGACAAGGAAACGGTCAAGAAGGTCAAGAGCGAACCCGCCACCTTTGAAAACAACGTGTCCTTCCCCACCGTGTACCTCGCTTCCGCGGGCACCAGCATGAACCTCATCTACCCCTTCCTCCTCTGCCTGGCCATCTCCATCTTCGGGGTGCTCATGGGCGCGGGCGGCGGCTTCATTTTGAACCCCATCCTGGTAACGCTCTTCCCCCTGCCCCATACCATCGTGGCAGGTACGGTCATGCCCACCGTGCTCTTCTCCCAGGGGTCCGGGATCTACAACTACTCAAAGATCAAGTTCATCAACTGGAAGCTCGGCGTCGGCATCGGTTGCGCCATGCTGGTGGGCGGCTTCATCGGCCCCAAGCTCACCGAGATGATCACCCTGGATCAGTTCAAGTTCCTCTTCGGCTGGGTGCTCCTGGTGCTGGCCGGCCTGATGTACTGGCAGACCACCGCCGGTTATCTCGAGAAGAACAAGAAGGAACAGTCCATCCTGAAGGAGTTCAAGAAACGGGCGGAGGAATGCGCCAAACGGGGCGAGGAAGGCACCGCCGCATGTCCCACGGACCAGAAATAAAAACACGATCAGGAGGAATCCGGTATGAAAGTAGATTTTTGGGGTCATGAATTTGAAGTCAACATGTGGCTCGGCTGTCTCGGCGGCTTTCTCATCGCCATTATGTCCTCGATGTTCGGTTTCGGCGGCGGGCCGTTCATGGTGCCGCTGATGACCGTCGCCCTAGGGCTGCCCATGTACATCGTGGTCGGCAGCTCGCTTCTGGCCATCTTCTTCAACACCGCCATGGGCACCATGCGGCACATGCAGTTCGGCAATTTCGACCTGCTCCTGTTTCTCTCCATGTTTCCGGCGGCCTTGCTGGGCGGCTATCTCGGCCCGATGATCGCCAAAAAATTGAGCCCGCTGGTGGTGAAGCGGGTTGCTTGCGGCGGTCTGTTGTTGCTCGGCCTCAATCTGCTGGGCGTGTATTAAACACAATCCGTCCAGGTCCGGTTCCACGGCGCGCTCCTCCCTTGCTCGCCGTGGTCCCGGGCCTGGCCCCGGCCAGGGACAAACCTTGGGCCGGTTACCCTGCGAAGCAAAAAGAGGGTCCGCGTATGGCACACATTTTCGTCTTGGATGATGTCCTGGATGCCGCCGTGCTGACCCAACGAATCCTGAGCAAAAAAGGGCACCAGGTAACAATCTTCACCGACGAGCAGGAAGCGATGCAGTATGTCACGAAAAACCAGGTGGATCTTGCAATCCTGGACATCAACCTGAAAAAAACCAACGGGCTCGGCGTGCTGGAAGAACTCAGACGCGCGGACCCGAAGATCCGGGTCATCATGCTCACCGGATATCCGACCATTGAAACAGCCCGGCAGGCCCTGCGCCTTGGCGCAACGGACTACTGCGTAAAACCCATCGACAAAAGCGAACTGGAACAGAAGGTCTCCGCCGCCCTGGGCAACTGACCCAAATGCGGCACGCCACATCCACAGGAGTCATGATCATGAAAAAATCAGTCTGGAGCATGTGCGGCATGTGCACCGTCCGCTGCCCCATCCGGGTGGAGGTCGAGGACAACGCCGTGACCTGGCTCGAAGGCAACCAGCATATCCTGAAGGGCGCCCTGTGCGCCAAAGGCTCGGCCGGGCCCTCCCTGGTGTCCGACCGGGAGCGCCCCCAGCAACCATTGATCAGGCGAGGCGGACGGGGCGCGGGCCGCTGGGAAGCGGTGAGCTGGGAGTTCGCCCTCGACTACGTCGCGGACAAACTCAAAACCATCATCGACCGCCATGGCCCGGAGGCGATCATGGCCAGCTCCAGGGGCGGCCCGTTCCAGGACATTGTCAAGGCCTTTACCCATGCCCTGGGCTCGCCCAACTACAGCAACCACGACAGCGCCTGCGGCCGGAACGTGCACCACGCCAGCCTCTCGCTCTTCGGCCTGGGCCGCAAGGGGTTCATCTACGACATCAAAAACGCCAAGCATCTGGTGCTGTTCGGCCGCAACATCCTCGCCTCGCTAAGGCCCGCCGAGGTCAATCAGGTCATGGACATGCTGGACAAGGGCGGCAGGCTCACCTATGTGGACGTGCGCCAGACCCTGACCGGGATCAAGGCCACCAACTTCTTCCAGGTGCGGCCCGGCACGGATTACGCCCTGGCCCTGGCGTTGATCCACGAGATCATCAAGGCCGAGGGGTACGACGCGGAGTTCGTGGAACGCTACACCACCGGCTTTGACGAACTGGCCTACTTCGTGGAAAACTACTCGGCGGAATGGGCGGCCAAGGAATGCGGCATCAAGGCCAAGGACATCCACGAGCTTGTCGGCCAGCTCATTGCCGATCGCCCCAAGGTCATATTCCATCCGGGCTGGATGCTCTCCCGCTACAACGATTCCTTCTACGCCAGCCGGGCTCTAAACTGCCTCAACGCCCTGATGGGCAACATCGAGGTCGAGGGCGGTCTTGTCTTTGCCAAGGGCGCCGGGGACTGCGGCGGCAAGGGGCCGCGCAGCCTCACCGAGCTCTCGCCCAAACCCACTGCCAAACGGGCCGACGGGGTGGGAGACGTGTACAAACAGTTCGAGAAAGGCCCGGGCCTGTTCCATCTTTTCTACAAGGCCATGGCCACGGCGCAACCGTATCCGATCAAGGGGATCATCTGCGTCCGCCACGATCCCTTTTCCTGCTTCCCGGACCCGCAGGCGCAGAAGGAGGCGCTGGACAACTGCGACCTGATCGTCTCCATAGACACCCATTACAGCGAATTCGGCTGGTACGCGGATGTGATCCTGCCCGAATCGACCTATCTGGAGCGCGACAGCATGATCGCCCTGCAAAAGGGGATGAAACCCAGGCTGATCATGCGCAACAAGGCCATCGAACCCCAGGCCGACACCCTCTGCCTCTGCACCATCATCAAGGGGCTGGCCACCCGGCTGGGGCTTGAGCAGTATTTCCCCTTCAACACCCTCCAGGAGCTCTGGGCCTGGCAGCTGGAGCCCACCGGCTTTTCCCCGGCTGATTTCGAGAAAAAGGGCTTTGTCGAATACGCGGACAAACCGGTGATGTACGACCGGGACAAGCTGGACGGCAAGTTCAAGACCCCATCGGGCAAGATCGAGATCGTCAGCCAAAATCTCACCGAATGGGGCTTTCCCTCCTGGAAGCCGTACGTAAGCCCGGACAAACCGCCGAAAGGCCAGTACCGGCTGGTGTTCGGCCGCTCACCGCTGCACGCCCACAGCCACACGATCAACAACCCGCTGCTCAACGAGATGATGCCGGAGAACACCCTGTGGATCAACACCAGGGAGGCGGGCAAGATGGGGGTTGCCGAAGGGGATTTCGTCGATGTCATCTCCGGCGATGTCACCAGCGTGATCACCGCCAAGCTGACCGACTTCATCCATCCCGAGGCGGTCTATACCGTGCACGGATTCGGCCGCCAGATTCCCCTGCAAACCAGGGCCTACCATGCGGGCATGAGCGACCAGAAACTCATGAAGGGTCAGCTGCAGAACATGGACCCGGTGGGCGGGGGGCTCAACCTCTGCGAAACCTTTGTCACGGTGCGCAAAAGCTCGAAAAACCATCAACGGAAGGTGGAACTATGAACACCTATACCCTGTATCTCAACAGCAAACGGTGCATCGGCTGTCACGGCTGCGTGGTCCATTGCAAGGCCAACAAGAGGTTGCCGGTGGGGCCGATCCTCTGCGAGATAAGCCATGAATCGCTCAAATCGGTGCGGGGGGTTCCGAAAACCGAGTTCAAGTTCCGCTCCTGCTACCATTGCGAGGATCCGTTCTGCGTCACCATCTGCCCCACCGGGGCGATGAAGAAGCGGGCAGACGGCATCGTCTATGTGGATGTGCCGAAATGCATCGGCTGCATGGCCTGCGCCGGCGCCTGCCCCTGGGGCATCCCCCAGCATAACCCCGAGACCAACAAGGCGGTGAAATGCGATTATTGCATGGACCGCCTTGATGCGGGGTTGCAACCGGCCTGTGTGACCAAATGCACCACCCACGCCTTGAAGCTGGTCACCATGAAGGAAATCTGATCCGTCCGCATAAAAAAACAGGGCGTTACCCCTTGCGGATAACGCCCTGCCCCAACATATTCCCAACCCAGCCGCCACTCTCCAGGCAACCAACCCCTCAGAAATACGCACAAAAAAATAGTTGCAAAAAAAGTGAAATAGATTTATTAAGCATTAAATGAAATTCATAAACGTTTGGCGCCCGCCTGTCGCCATCCGGTGTAGTTGCCCCCTCTTGTAGTACACAGGCAATGTCTCCTCCCCCTCGACGAAAGCCGCCGGACGTAAGTCCGGCGGCTTTTTTTATTCCCGCCTCTTTTCCCGGCCCGATCACTCGTCGTTGTGGATCGCCAATCCTTTCTGCACCTCAAAAGGCACCGGCGCATACTCCTTGAACCGCCGCTTGAAGCTGGCCCTTCCCTGGGTGATGGATTTCAGGGCGGTGGTGTACTTGTACTGCTCGGCCAGCGGGGTCAGGGCCTTGATCACCTGATAGCGGCCCTGGGTTTCCATGCCGCTGATGATCGACCGCCGGGTCTGGAGATCGCCCATCACCTCGCCCATCACCTCTTCCGGCACCATGATCTCCATCTCGTAGATGGGTTCGAGAATCAGCGGGTCCGCCTGCTTGAACGCCTCCTTGAAGGCCTGGGCCCCGGCGATCTTGAAGGAGATGTCGTTGGAATCCACCGCGTGCATCTTGCCGTCAAAGACCATGACCCGCACATCCCGCACATGGGAGCCGGTCATGGGCCCTTCCTGCATCTTTTCCATGACCCCCCGCTGGATGGAGGGCAGGTACTTGGCATCGATGACCCCGCCCACGATGCAGTTGTAGAATACCAGCTTGCCGCCCCAGGGCAGATCGATCTCCTCCTTGCCCCGCACGTTGAGATCGGTGGGGTCGGGCGCCCCCTCCACATGGGGCTCGATGCGCAGGTGCACCTCGGCGAACTGGCCCGAGCCGCCGGACTGCTTCTTGTGGCGGTACATGGCGGTGGCCGGTTTCTGGATCGTCTCCCGGTAGGGGATCTTCGGCTCCTCGAATTCGGTCTTGATCCCGTAGACATGCTCCAGACGCCAGCGGGCCACCTGCAGGTGCAGCTCGCCCTGACCCCAGAGGATCAGCTGCTTCACCTCCGAGGCAAACTCGGCCTTGAGGGTCTGGTCCTCGGTCTGCATGTCGCGCAGCGCCTCGCCCAGCTTCTCGTCGTCCTTTTTCTCCTTGGCCACGATGGCCGACCGGATGCGCGGCTCGGGGAACTCGATGGGCGCTATGCCCACCCGCTTTTCCTTGGGGTGCAGGGTGTGGTTGGTGCTGGTGGTTTTCATCTTCAAGGTCGCGCCGATGTCGCCGGCGGAGAGCTTCTTCACCTGGTTGCGCTCCTTGCCGTCCATGATAAAAAGCTGGGCCAACCGTTCGGTGTCGCCGGTCTGGTAGTTGACCAGATCCTGCCCCTCGCTCACCTCGCCGGAGCAGACCTTGAAAAAGGTGATCTTGCCGAGATAGGGCTCCACCAGGGTTTTGAAGACAAAGAGCACCGGAGGCCCTGCCGGATCGCAGGCCAATTCCCCGTTGTCCAGGGTGTGCTCCGGCAGCATCTCGTGGGCCGAGGGCGCCACGTTGTCGATGAAGCCCATCATCCTGCCGCTGCCCATGTTCTGTTTGGCGGAGAGGC
>JAJZPC010000075.1 GCA_021811385.1 Deltaproteobacteria bacterium
AACGATGGTGATGCGGTTGCGCGCGCTCAAGGACTTTGCGCTATAGACAATCACCTGGTCGCCGGCTTGCAGCCCCTCGCGCACCTGCACATTGCCATCCAAATCGGCGGCGCCCAAGATGACCGGGGTGAAGCGCAGGTCGCCGTTATGCACCTGCCATACCCCCAAGCCGCCATCGCGTTGCTGGACAGCGGCATTGGGGATGACCGGCGCGGCAGGCAGCGCCGGCAAGGCAACGGTGACTTCCGCCAGCTCGCCGATCGGCGGCAACGGCTCGGGAAGCTGATCAAATACAACCTTGGCCAGGGTTTCCTCGGTCACTGCGTCGGCCAATGGCTCCACCCGCAATACTCGCCCCTGCGGCAACTCGACTGTCTGCGAGCGCAAGACGATTGTGGCCGGCAATTTGGCGGCAAGCCCGTGCGCACGAATCTGGTCGAAGCGGACATTGACCCACAGGCTTTTGGGATCGATCAGCTCCACCACCGCCTGTCCGGCGACAATCGTAGTGCCGGGGTCTGCGTCGCGCGTGGTGACCAGGCCATCCACCGGAGCGACAAGCTTCAGGTTTTTGCGCTGGGCGATCAATGCCTCGCGATCGGCCTGAACGCGAGCCAATTCCTCCCGCGCCGCGTTCAAGCCTGCTTCGGCCACCTGCAGCTCATGCTTTTTGGTGGCCACGGTTTCCTCGCTTATCGCGCGCACTTCCAGCAACTGTTCATAGCGCCGGGATTGCGTTTGCGCGTAGGCCTGGCGCGCCAGGGCTTCACTGAGCAGCGCCTTGGCGCGTTTCAGCGCGGCCTCCTGGCCCTGGATCCGTTCGTCAAGGTCAACCGGGTCCATTTCGCCGAGCACCTGACCGGCTGTAACCCTATCGCCCACCTGGGCATCCAGGCGTTTGATCCTCCCTGCGAAGGTAGGACCAATTTTGTAGGTGTAGCGCGCCTCAATGGTGCCGATACCGAACAGGGCCGGGGAGATGGCGCGATCTTCCACCGCGGTCACCGTCACGGGCACCGGGGCAAGCGGCCCCGAACGCAGGGCGACATAGATGAAGAGGGCGAGAAGAGGCACCAGCACCACCACCAGCGCCAGGGTGCGTCCTTGTATGTGTATGGGGAAACGTTTCATCATTGTGTGTTCCTTATTCCCTGCCGGAAAATGGCAAAGACTCTTGGCGCATCATGCATAATGCGTCCTACGTCATTGGCCAAGAGTGATTGCATCACCAGGCCTTGGATCATGCCGATAAAGAGAAAGGCAGCAGCCTCCCTGTCGAGATTGGCGTCCAGTTCTTTATTCGTTTTCCCTCTTTCTATCAGCCGATGCAGCCGCTCTCGGTAGCGGTGTGTCAGTGTTTGTGCAATGCGTTTTGGTATCGTCTCCTCGGCATGTTGCAGCTCGCCGAACAGTATCCGGGGGATACCCGGGTGTTCAATGATAAAATTCACATGCGCCATGAACATGGCCTCAAGCGCGGCGAGCGGAGACGGAGCGGCCCGCGCCGCTTTATCCACCAGAAACAGCAGCCGCTCCGCCACCCACTCTATTACTGCTTGCAAGATGGCGTCCTTGTTGGGAAAATGGCGAAATACCGCGCCCTGGGTAAGGCCCATGCGTTCGGCAATGGCAGCCGTCGTGATATCGCTCGGGTTTCGTTCCGCGGCCAATTTGATTACGGTTTCGACCGTTACCGCCCGGCGTTCGCTCGCCGGAAGATGTTTGACATGTGGGATCATAAAAGCTCCGATAAAGATAGTAATTGATTACTACCTTTATCGGAAACAGTGCTTGTGTCAAGATTTTTATTCAGGGCCATGAGTGTATTGCTCACGGCACATCGAGCGCCAAGTGATCATAAAAGCGGGCTAGGGTTACAGGCTGGCAAGGATGCTGGGCAGGTTGACCAGGTATTCCCGGATGGCGTCGCGCACACTCCGGTAATGGCCCAGAGCCTCTTCCTCGCTGGCGGCGTTCTTGGCGAGACGGGGCGGGTCGGGAAATTCTTGGTGCAATCTGATCGCCTTGCCGGCAAACAGGGGGCATTGCTCATGGGCATGGTCGCAGACCGTGATCACATAGTCGAAGGTGATGGACTCCAGTTCGGAGAGCAGCTTCGAATACTGGGTGCTGATATCGACCCCGGCCTCGGCCATGACCTGCACCGCCAGGGGGTTGAGGCCGTGTTTTTCGATGCCGGCCGAGTAAAACTCGTAGCGATCCGGATGGAGAGCGTTGCCCCAGCCCTCGGCCATCTGGCTGCGGCAGGAGTTGCCGGTGCAGAGAAAAAGAATTTTCAGCGTGCGCATGGAAAAGGATCCTTGGCTGAATTCGAAGTCAGCAGCAGCCCGCGACCCTGCAAATCGCCTCCCGGATAAACTCCCGGGGAACGGCTTCATGAGTCTGCCCGTGTCTGAGTATGGTCCGGCAGGATTCCTCCCTGCCCGTGAGTTCGCCGCAGGAGCAGCAACTGCTTTCAGAAGCTGTGGCTTGGGGGAGAATGGCCTCAAGCGGCTTGCCGTTGATGAGGATCAGGTTCGATTGGCTGATCTCCGCCCCGCTCAGCTTGGTTTCCGTGAACAGGATCTCCACTCCCTTTCCCCGGCATTCCTCCCGCAGGCGTTGCACCGTCTCAACTATACCTTGTCCGGTTTCGGCGCACCGGTCGCAGGTTTTTCCTTCTTTGTCCAGATGGCGCCACTCAACTGTGATTGTTCCCATTGTGTTCTCCTAGATAACCAGATTGAAAAGATAGCCCACCAGCAGGATGCCGCTGCCGACCACGCCGACAAAGGTGGCGATGAGCGCCGGTTTCAAGACCTTGCGGAGGATGACCATCTCTGGCAGGGAGAGGGCGATGACGCTCATCATGAAGGCCAGGGCCGTGCCCAGGGCCGCGCCTTTTGCCAGCAGGGCCTGGATGACCGGTACAATGCCCGCGGCGTTGGCGTACATGGGGATGCCGATGACCACGGCCAGGGGCACGGACCACCAGGCGGACTTGCCCATGATCGAGGCCATGAACCCTTCGGGCACGTAGCCGTGTATCCCGGCGCCCACCGCAATGCCGAGGATGACATACACCCAGACCCGGCCCACGATATCCTGCACCGCCTGCCGGCCGTACTCCACCCGTTCCCGGAGGTTCCCCGGCGCGTTTGCCTCCCCGCCGCCGGCCAGCACATGCTTGACCCATTCCTCCACGTATTTTTCCATGTGGAGCCGGCCTATGGTCCAGCCTGCGACAATGGCGATGACAAGGCCGGTGACGAGGTAGAGTCCGGCCACCTTCCAGCCCAGCAAGCCATAGAGCAGGACCAGGGCCACCTCGTTGACCATGGGCGCGGCAATGAGAAAGGAAAAGGTGACCCCCAGGGGGATGCCCGCGGTGACAAAGCCGATGAACAGGGGCACGGCCGAGCAGGAGCAGAAGGGGGTGGCGATGCCCAGCAGGGCGGCCAATACGTTGCCCACGGATTCGCGTTTGCCCGCGAGGATCTTGCGGGTTCTCTCCGGGGTGAAGAAGGAGCGGAGGATGCCCACCGCGAAGACCACCAGGACAAGGAGCATCAGCACCTTGGGCGTGTCATAGAGAAAGAATTGGGTGGCCTTGCCCAGCCGGCTTTCCGGGGAAAGATTGAGCAGCGTAAAGGCGATGAAGTCGGCCAGGGGGGAAAGCTGCCTGTAGATGGCAAACCAGAGGGCAAGGGCGAGAAGCCCGATTGTAAAATAGCGGATGGCGGCGCCAGGGGCAAGGGGCGGCGGTTGCGGCTTGGGTGGTTCCGGATGCGGAGCAAGATTGGTCAGTTTGATGGGCTGCATGCAGGGCCTTTTCCGGGTTGGTGGTTGCAAAAGGGGTAAGGATATTTCATTGCCAGCGCATAGCTAAATTACTATATAGCTATGCGCTGGCAATGTCAATGGCTTACAGTGAAGGGGTGGCTGCCGGGGAACCGGCGGTATTCCTTGGAGAAAAACCCGGCCTGCGCCTTATGGCCCGACCTGCACGCCCTTGTCCATGATTTCCTGGGAAAGGGTAAAGCCGGTTGCTTGCAGGAGGGGGGAATTGATAAAGACGTTCCAGCGTTGGTTGGCGGCGATGGGGATGCTGTCCGGCCGGGCGCCTTTCAGGATGCGCAGGGCCGCCCTGGCCGCCCAGTCTCCCTGCTCTCCGGCAATCTTGGCCATGGTCAGCATGGTGTAGGGCGCCATCCAGTCCAGGTAGGAAACGGTGAATTTTTGCGCCTTGCTCCTCACCTGAGCAAGGGCGCGATCATTGTCCCAGTCGTTGATCCCGGCGTTGTTGCCGATAATGATAAAGTCCGCGTTCTGGGCCTCAAGGAAACCAGCTTCCCAGTCCGCCATGGTTTTCACCGGGTGGTGCGTGATGGTGATGCCATGCTTGGCGTACACCTTCTGGTTCAAGGCGAATTCCTTGTTCTGGGTCATTTCGTCGGCGGAGAGGAAGAGTCCCTGCCTGGCATGGGGCACAACCTTTCGCACCTCCTTGGCCAGGGGTTCAACCGGGCCGATCTCCACCATGCCTGTGGTATTGCGGTACGGGTAGCCATAGGGTTCCACGGTCCAGTTGACCCCGCAAAACACCACGGGCACCGAGGCATTCTTGAGATGCGGCATGACCAGATAGCGCGAGACATTGTCATCCGCGGCGATGATCACATCCGGCTTCCAGGTTTCGATGAGTTTTTTGGCTGCCACCCCCTTTTTCCGGGCAAATTCCGGGGAAAGGTTGCGTTTGCCGTCCATGTAGAATTTTTTGATTTCGCACTGGCCCCGCAGCACCTTTTCCAGGGCCTCCTCAATGTCGTCATTCCAGACATAGCCTGCATGGTAGGAAGAAACGTACAGGCAGCGGTCCGCGCATGCCGTTTGCGGGATGAGCATGGGCATGACGAGGAGGAACAGGGCGGCCTTGAAGAGAGGAGCGGAGGATCGTCTTGGGTGCATGGCGCGTTCCCTGGCGGGTGAATGGGGCCTCAAAGGAAAGAGCAATTGCGTGGTTACGGCATCATAGCATCGGGGATTGGAAAAAGAACAGAAGAATCTTCGCGGGAGGTCTTAGCCGGTGAATACCTGATTGGAAAGTTCATTGGTGTCATCGGGCTTGATGGGGAAGTGGCGGGCCAGGATAACGCCCACCGCCTCAATCTGCCGGCACAGGGCGTTGCAGGCTTGCCCCTGTTTTATGCCGGAGGCGATGTCCTGGGCGTGGGCCAGCAGGGTTTCCTGGGGAATTTTCTGGTAGATGCCGGAGTCCGCCAGAATCCATACCTTGCGTTCGAGCAGGGAGATGAAGAAAAGCACCCCGGTGTTGTCCCGGGTGGCATGGAGCTGCTTTTCGTAAAAGGCGCGGAGCGCCCTTTCAGCCACCCTGGTTTCTTTCCGGCGGTCAGGGATGAACAGCCTCGGCAGCGGCGGGAAGATTTTGCTCAGAGCGGTGACGGCAATGGCGGAGGCAACCATGAGGGGCACAAAGTAGCCGAGGCTGTCATTCAGAAAAAGGTCGGTGATGAGCAGGGCGGTCAGGCCGCCGATGCTGACCCCCGCCAGGAGCGTTGCCTCGGGATAGGTGTCGCTGGCAGCCACCACCATGGCGGCGACCTCGCCGGAGGTTTTTTGCTCCACCCCGGCAATGGTTGCAGCGATCCGTTGCTTTTCCGCCTCGGTGAAAAATGTCTCCGCGTTCATCATCTACCAGTCCCCCGAGGCGCCGCCGCCCCCGAAACCACCGCCGCCGAAGCCGCCGAAACCGCCGCTGTCACCGCCGCCAAAACCGCCGCCGCCCATGTAGAAGCCGCCGCCCCGTCCGGCATTGGCGAAGAGGATCGGGAGCAGCAACCCCAGCAGGGCGCCGCCGGGGATAAGAAGGAGCAGGATCAGCCAGCCCACCGGCGAAGAAACACCGAGAAAGGCGAAAAGCGGCAAAAGCACCGCGCCGGTCAGCGCACCCGCCGGTTTGCTCAACCTTCCGAGAAAGCCGACCAGGATGGCAAAGAAGATGAGATAGTTGAACAGGGAGGATTGGCCGTTTCGGCGGGACTTGCGGGGGGAGTCTGGGCCGCTGCCTTGAAATTCCCCCCTGGTGGCGCTGATGATCGCGGAAACTCCGGCCTCAAAGCCTTCGTCAAGCCGGCCCGCCTTGAAATGCGGAGCCATGACCTGATCCACGATGCGGCCGGACACCAGATCGGTCAGCACCCCTTCCAGGCCGCGGCCAACCTCGATGCGGATCTTGCGGTCTCCCTTGCTGACCAGAAGCAGCACCCCGTTGTCCTTGCTTTTCTGGCCGATCTTCCAGGCATCCACCGTGCGGATGCTGAAGTCCTCCAGGGCATCGCCTTCAAGAGACGGAATGGTCAGCACCGCGATCTGTGTGGAGTCGGACTGCTCAAAGGCAAGCAGCGTCTGCTCTAGCCTTTGCCGCTCCCCCGGAGAAATCATCCCGGCCAGATCGGTGACATACCCCTGGTGCTGCGGCACCTCCAGCGCCTTGGCCGGTGTCGGGATGCAGGCGAAAAGAAGGCTGAGGGTCAAGAGGCAGAGAAGCCACTGTCCCTTGCCAAACCGGTATGCCGCATGCCGCAGGAGAAGCAGCATCGGTTAGAACTTCACCGCCGGAGCCTTGGCCGCGCCCTCTTCCGCCTTGAACGCCTCGCGGCGGGGCAGCTGGAGCAGGAGATTGTTGGTCAGGTTGTTGGGAAAGGTGCGGATGGAGGTGTTGAAGATCCGCACTGCTTCATTGTAACGGACCCGTGCCACGTTGATCCGGTTTTCCGTGCCTTCGAGCTGGTGCTGGAAATCCATGAAGTTCTGGTTGGCCTTGAGGTCGGGGTATTTCTCCACCACCACCATCAGGCGGGAGAGCGCGGAGGAAAGCCCGCCCTGCGCTTCCTGGAATTTGGCAAAGGCCTGGGGATTGTTGACCACCTCGGCGCCCGCCTGAATGGTGCCGACCTTGGCCCGCGCCTCGGTAACGGCGGTGAGGGTCTCTTTCTCATGGGCCGCGTAGGCCTTTACCGCTTCCACCAGATTGGGGATGAGGTCGGCCCGCCGCTGGTAGGAGGCTTCCACATCACCCCATGCCGCGATCACCCCTTCATCGTTCTGCTGGATGGTGTTGTAGCCGCAACCGCTCAAGCCGAAAGCGAGAAGCACGAAACTGACAAAAACGATGAATCTCTGCATGGTGTCTCTCCTTGGGAAATGGTCTTGAAAAATGGTGACATTGCCGCTGCCTCGGTTGGTTTGGCGGCGGCAGGCATAACTGGGGAAAAATCGGGTTGATGGTGCCCTCGGTACGACTTGAACGTACGACCTACCGCTTAGGAGGCGGTTGCTCTATCCCCTGAGCTACGAGGGCCGTTATTTTATTTTTCAGTATAAAATAAGGGTCGTACTATACCATCGGCACTCCATTGCGCAATATCTTTCTTGGCCGGAATCCCATGCGGCGTAAGACAGAGGCCTTATTCGGCGGGGTTGGCCGGGCTTTTGTCTTGCGGTCTTTGTGAAGGGGAAAATGTGTGAAAAATGCTGGTTCACCTACCGGGATGTGCTAGAATGACGCAGGACACATCGAAACCGGGTGGCTCGTTGCCGCGGGTTTTGCTGAAGATATCATGAAGCCGGTGCCGACGGTCGATTCCGTCTGGGTTGTGCACCGGGTGTTTGTAAGGAGATGCGGGATGAAGATTGCCACTGCGGAACAGATGCTGCTCTGCGATAGATTGACCAGCGCGGAATACGGCATCCCCGGCCTGGAGTTGATGGAAAATGCCGGACGCGGCACGGTGGCCGCGATGGCGCGCCATTTTGGACCGTTGGCCGAACGCAAGGTGCTTATCTTTGTCGGCCCTGGCAATAACGGAGGCGATGGCTTGGTGATCGCCCGTCTCCTTCTGGAACAGGGCGCCAGGCCGCAGGTGGTGAGTCTGGTCGACTTGGAGAAATTGCAGGGGGATGCGGCGCGAAATCTCAGACGGGTCAAGCAATTGGCCATGCCGCTCTTTACCTGTCTTGATGAAGAGGAGCTCTCCTGGGTGGAACGGTTGATGGCGGAGAGTGATCTTCTGGTGGACGCCCTTTTCGGCACGGGTCTGCGCAGCCCCATAACCGGGGTTTTCGCCGCAGTCGTCAGGTGTCTCAATGCCAGCCCCCTGCCGGTGGTGGCGGTGGATATCCCCTCCGGGCTGGCGAGCGATACCGGCATTCCCCAGGGCGTCAGCGTCCGGGCCCGGCTCACCTGCACCTACGGGTTGCCCAAGTTCGCCCAGGTTGAACCGCCGGGCAAGGAGTATGTCGGCCAGCTTGAGATTATCGATATCGGCATCCCCGCCGAGGTGGTCGAACGGATCGGGGTTACGGTTGACTGGCTGGATCATGCCTCGGTAAAGGGGTGGATCCCGGAACGGGGATTGGCTTCCCACAAGGGAACCTTCGGCCATGTGCTGGCGCTTGCCGGTTCGCTCGGCAAGGCCGGGGCGGCGGTGCTTTGCGGTCTGGGCGCGGCGCGCTCCGGGGCAGGGCTGGTGACCATCGCCACGCCGAAGATGCTCAATCCCGTGGTGCAGGGAGCCTTGCCCGAGGTCATGACCGAGGTGCTCTCTTTTTCGCAGCACTGTCTCTCCGACCCCGATTATGAACAGCTGCTGGCCGCAAGCCACGGCAAGGGGGCGGTGGCCGTCGGCCCCGGCTTGGGCACGGCGGAAGAAACCGGGCAGGTGGTGCGCAAGCTCTACCGGGAGCTGCGGCAGCCCATGGTGGTGGATGCCGACGGCCTCAATCTCTTGGCCGGGGAGGTTGCCGTGCTCGCCGCCGGGCCCAGGGTGCTGACCCCTCACCCAGGGGAGATGTCGCGGTTGGCAGGGATTTCCACCGTGGAGATTCAGGGCAAGCGGCGGGAGGTGGCCGCGGGTTTTGCCAAACGCCACGGCGTTTATCTGGTCCTCAAGGGAGCGTCCACCATTATTGCCGCGCCGGATGGACGTTTGGCCATAAATCCCACCGGCAATCCGGGCATGGCCGCGGGCGGCATGGGCGATGTGCTTACCGGGCTCATCGGCGGCCTATTGGCTCAAGGCGTGGCGCCTTTCGAGGCCTCCTGCCTGGGCGCCTATGTCCACGGCCTGGCCGGGGACCGGCTTGTCAGGGCAGGGCGTCCTTTTGGTTTCCTGGCCGGCGAATTGGCCGCGGAGATTCCGGGGGCCTTTCACGAGGTGCTCGGATCGAAATGCATAATGAAAAATGCATAATGAAAAAATGGGGAATGAAAAGTTGGAAAGAGAAAAGCCTCTTGCCGTGACGACTTTTGGAAGAATTTCAGGATAGACAGCGGAAGCTGTTCTTTGCGTCTCTGCGCCGTTGCGTTAAATCTTTAGTTTTGGAGAAAACACATGCTCATTGCCAAGGAGATCATGGCGAAAAAGGTTGTTTCGGTAAAGGCGGATCTGCCGGTGGAGAAACTGGCGGGCGTCCTCTGGTCCCACCGCATCAACGGGGCGCCGGTGGTTGACGACGACGGCCAGCTGATCGGGGTGGTGACGGAGAGCGATCTGGTGGATCAGACCAAGCGATTTCACATCCCCACCGCCATCTCCATTCTGGATTCGGTTATCTTTCTGGATCGCGCCAAGAAGGTGGAAAAGGAGATCAGCCGCATGACCGGCTCCACTGTGGGGGATATCTGTTCCCGGGAGCCGGTGACCATCCGGGAGGATACCCCCCTGGATGAGATCGCCACCATCATGGCCGAGAAAAAGGTCCATACCCTGCCGGTGGTCAAGAACGGCACCCTGGTGGGCGTGGTCGGCAAATCGGATATCATCCGGACCCTGGCCCGGGGGTAAAGCTGAGTTGAGCAGCTTGCCTGTTCAAACGAAACGTATGCCCTGTGGGTATAATTCAGGCGATCCGGACCTGGACCAGCCCCCGCACCGAGTTGCCCACGAAAATCGCCTCTGCCTCTTCGAGATCCCGGCGGGTCAGGATGGCTTCCCGTGCCACCGGGGGTGTCTGGGCAAGCAGGTATCTGCGGAAGATCCCTGGCAGGAGCCCGCATTCCATGGCCGGGGTAAGCAGGGTGTCCTGCCGCCGGATAAAGATGGAGGTGATGCTCCCCTCGGTCACCTCTCCTCGGGTGTTGGTGAAAAGCACCTCGTACAATCCCTGGGCCAGCGCCCGTTGCCGCTCGGCGTCGTACAGCTCCCGCCGGGTGGTTTTGTGATAGAGCCAGGGTGAATTGGGGTCGGTGGCCTGGGCAGAGAAGGTCACCCTCGGCAACTCCGCCTGGGCTGCCGGTTGTATCGGCCAGCTGATGTGGGCCGGGGCTTGGCACGGGGTGGCGCTGATCTCCATCCGGCCGCTCTTTGCCAGGGTTAACCGCACCCGCATGGGGGAGTCGGTAAAATCCAAGGCCAGCCTGGCGAGTTTGGTCATGAGTTCCGGCGGGCTTACGGGATAGCGGAAGTAGGCGGCGGATGCGGCCAGCCGTTCCAGATGCTCGGGAAGAAGCCAATAGCCCGAGCCCGGTTGCCAGAGCAGTGTTTCAATAAGGCTGAAGGGTGGGGCCGGGTCGCTCAGGAAACGTCCCTTGAGCAGACATTCCTTCCATTCCTGCTCCGGATCGGAATCATGGATGATCCCGGAGCCGATGCCCATTTCCCCCTTGTTCCCGTTGAGTTCGATGGTGCGGATCGGCACATTGAAGGTTGCCTCGCCGGTGGGGGCGATGAAGCCGATGGCCCCGGTATAAACGCCGCGCACCCCGCTCTCCAGTTCATGGATGATCTCCATGGTCCGGATCTTGGGGGCGCCGGTGACCGAACCGCAGGGGAACAACGCCTTGAACAGGGGTTCGATTTTTGCCTCCCTGGGCAGATGGCCGGTGATGGTGGAGGTCATCTGGTGCAGGGTCTCATAGGTCTCGATGTCGAAAAGGGAGCGGGCCGCGACCGTTCCCGGGGTGCAGATGCGACCCAGGTCATTGCGCAGCAGATCGACGATCATCACATTCTCGCTGCGGTTTTTTTCGTCATTCTGTAAAAACCGCATCAGCCGTGCGTCTTCGGCGGGATACGGGCCGCGCTGGATAGTGCCTTTCATGGGCCGGACCAGGCATTGCTCGCCGCTTCTCTTGAAAAACAGCTCCGGGGAAAAGGAGAGGATGCGTTGGCTGCCGGCGCGGAGGTAGGCGCCGAAGGAGACGCTCTGATTGCGGCGTAACGCCTGGTACAGCGCTTCCGGCGAACCATCGAAGTCAAAGAGCATCTTCAGGGTAAAGTTGACCTGATAGGTGTCGCCGCTCTCGATGTATCCCTTGATTTTGGCAAGGGCTTCGGTGTAGTCCGGTTGCGTCCGGTTGGGACGCAGGTTGGCGATGCGGTACTCTGCCGAGGGTTGTGCCGGGGGGGGGTCCGGCCAGGTGGCGCCGAGCAGATCTCCCGTATTGTGGTCGAAGATCATGGGGGCGCGGAATGCGCCCAGTCGAGCGAGGGGCTTTTCGGGGTCCGGGTGGATTCGTTTCGCCAGGGAGGGTTCGAGCAGATAGCCGAACTCATACCCGAACCAGCCTGCCAGATACAACCCTTGCGCCAGGAAATCCTCGGCCTGCCGGAAAAACCGGCTTGGGTCGTCATGGGCGCAGCAGGCCAGGTGCGCCACCGGGTTGTGAAAGAAATAGGAGCGGGACTCCTCCGGTGTCACCCTGCTGGTCTCAAGAAAAACGCACTCCTCCTCGGCGGCCGCCATGGCCATGATCCGGGCTAGGGTCTCGTCTGTCAGGGGGCAAGGCATACGGGGCATTTTCACAATGGTTTCCGGGTCGGGGGACGGAGATGTCCCTGGCTGAAAAGTTATTCCTTACCGATTCGCGGGAAGTTAAGCAAGGTAAAAAGATGGCATGGGCCAGGGGGTGCGGCTTTCTTTGCGATTTTTGACGGCACAGGCGCACTTCATCTTGCGGGAACAATAGGAATATTTTATAAAACCAGAAGCTGGTTCTCTGCCGGCATGTTTCCGTGTGGATAAAAATTGCTCGTTGCCGGGCTTGGTTTGACAATTTCTATGGAGGGTTGTGCGTTATGTTGATTAAAGACTGGATGGCGAAAGACGTCCTGACCGTGGACGAGAATACTTCTCTGATGCGGGCCACCAGGATTTTGAAGGAAAACAGTATTCGC
>JAJZPC010000076.1 GCA_021811385.1 Deltaproteobacteria bacterium
GGGCATTCTTTCCCACCCGCACCCCGGGTGAGAGCACCGAATTGATCACCTCGCCCTCGATGACGCACCCGGCGGAGATCATGGAGCCCTCCACCACGCAGCCGGAGGCAAAACGGGCGGGGCAACGGTCCACCTGCAAGCGGTCCGCATAGGGATTTGGCCGGATACCCCAGGCCTGCGGGGAGATCTCGGAATCACCCTTGAGCAGATCCATGTTCGCCTCCCAGTACGCCTGCACCGTGCCCACATCCCGCCAGTAGCCGTGAAAGGGATAGGCAAAAACATTGTCCCGCTCGATGGCCTTGGGGATGAGGTGCATGCCGAAATCCACCTCATCGCGATCTTCCTCCAGAAGCCGGAGCAGATACTCGGTGTCAAACACATAGATTCCCATGGAGGCGAGATCGGTACGGGGCACTTTCGGTTTCTCCTCCCACTCGACGATGCGGCCTTCGGTGTTGGTGATGCCCGCGCCGAACTGGTGGATCTCGGAAAGCGGCACCACCATCATGGCGATGGTCACATGGGCCTGCTTTCTCCGGTGGAAGCGGAGCATGTCGTCAAGATCCATGCGGTAGATATGGTCCCCGGACAAAATGACCGTTTCCTTGGCAGGATGTTCCCGGATAAAGTCGATGTTCTGGCGCACCGCGTCGGCCGTGCCCTTGTACCAGTCCGAATCCTGAAACCCGGTGCGGGGAGGAAGGATCTTCACCCCCCTGGTGCGGCCCGTGAAATCCCAGGCCTCGCCGGTGCCGAGATGGCGCATCAGGGAAAGGGGCTTGTACTGGGTGAGCACCCCCACCTGGCTTAAGCCCGAATTCATCACGTTGCTCAAGGAAAAATCGATGATCCGGTAAAAGCCGGCAAAGGGCACGGCCGGCTTGGCCCTGGTCTGCACCAGGATGTTGAGGCGGCTGCCGACCCCGCCGGCCAGCAGGAGAACCAGGGTATTATCGCCGTGGATCATCGGACCACCTCATTGTTCTTGATTTCCCCGCCCATCTGCTCGGGGCGCAGATTGGGGTGCAGGGTGCAGCCGGAGCCGATCACCGTGCCGTCCAGCACATGGTTGTTCCAGCCGATCACCGTCACCTTGTCGGCCTGCGGAACCCCTGGTTCGCCGATCCGCACCCTGGCTCCGAAGGTTACGTTGACGTCGCTGACCACCGTGTCGAGGATGGCGCCGTGCCCCACCACATTATCGTAAAAGAGCACCGAGTTTCTCACCTCCGCCCCGGACTTGACATGCACCCCGGGAAAGAGGATGGAATTTTCCACCCGCCCCTCCACGACACAGCCGTTGTAGACCAGACTGTTCTCGATATGCGCCCCGGGACCCGCCTTGAGGGGCTGACAATCCCGGACCGAGCGGTGCTCCAGGTTGGTGCGGATGCCCCAATCCTCAAGCTGGATCTTCGGCTCCGCACCCAGCAGATCCATGTTGGTCTGCCAGTATTCGGCAACGGTCCGGGTGTACCCCCAATAGCCGTGGAACTTAAAGCCGTAGACCCGATACTGGCCAGCCATGATCCTGGGCAGGATGTCCCGGCCGAACTCAAAGGAATCATCCTCGCGGGAATTGGCCTCCAGCACCTCATAGAGCACCGAGGGCCTGAAACAGTAGACCGTGAGCGAGGCCCAGTTGAATCTGGGGTCGGCCGGTTTTTCCTGATACTGATGGATGCGGCCGCCGCGCTCGCCGTCCTCGTCGTCGATCTCCGCCACCCCGAACCGGCTCGCCTCGGCCATGGGCACTTGCAGGCAGGCAATGGTCAGGTCGGCGTCCTTGTCCCGATGGTATTGGAGGATCTCCCGGTAATCCATGTTATAGACATGGTCGCCGGAAAGAATCAAGATGGTTTCCGGGTCGTGGTACTGGACAAAATCGAGGTTCTGATGGATGGCGTCCGCCGAGCCCCGGTACCAGCTGCTCTGCCCCGAGCCTTGCGAGGGAGGAAGGATGGAAACCCCGCGGTACCGGCCGGTCATGTCCCAGGCCGCGCCCACCCCGATATGGCTGATCAGGGAAAAGCTCCGGTACTGGCTGAGGATGGCGACCCGTTCCAGGCCGGAGTGCATGAGATTGCTCAGGGCAAAGTCGATCACCCTGGCAAAGCCGCCAAACGGGACAGCCGACTTGGGCCGGTAGGCGGTGAGCACGTTCAGCTCGTCAACGCGCCCGCCCGCGAGGATCATGGCCAGAACCTTCGGTTTCAGTTTCATGGAATACCTGAAGAAAGAGGGAAGCAGGGCAACGGCTCCTAAAATTCTACTGCGATTCCTGACTGCAAAACCATTATGGAAAGGGTTGCGTCAAAAAGCAAGCACAGGAAGGAGGGAGAGAGGAAAAAGATTTTTTGAAAGTAACTGGAACCCATCTCGGTGGTAGGCGATCGCAGGGTGGTGCAGATGCGCGGAAGAGGTCCGCGAAGTGTGCTATTGCACATGAGCGGGCCGATGACAGCTAAGCGAGCGCAGCGAGACTGCGAAGCAGATGCGCCGCCCTGTGATCGCCCACCGGCTATTGCAGATGTTTGGTGGTGAGCCGCATCAGGGTCTTGGTTGAAAAATCCTGCATCTCCGTGGGCAGATTCCGCAGCGGCACCTCGGCCCTGGCCGCTTCCCGGTGTCCGCCCGCCGAACCGATCGCATTGAACATCTTCTCCGCCAGCCGTCCGGCATTTTTCTTGTAGCCGTCACAGCGGAAGATGACCACCAGCTTATCGTTGTGCATGCCGGAAACAAACACCCAGGCGACATCGTGGACCTGATTGAGAAAATCGGCGATGAGCACCAGCATATCCGGGCTGGGAACCTTGCCGAGATGGACATAGAGCCGCTGGTTGCTCACCTTCATTTCATTGAGGGCGATCTTGAAATAGTTCAGTTCGGAACGACGGAAGGAAGAAAGCTCTATCTTGCGAACCAGATTCTGGTTGGCGATATTGAAGAGATAGCGGAAGGAAATGGCATCGGCCAGGGTGGCCTTTTTTTCAAAATTCCTGGTATCCACCTTGATCGCATAAAACAGGGCGGTGGCCAGGGCCACCGAAGGCTTCATGCCGGCGGCCCGCAGGTACTCGACGAGCATGGAGGCGGTGGCGCCGAAATCCTTGCGGATATCGACAAAGGGCGCGACCCACCCCTTGGTGGCGGGATGGTGGTCAATGACCACATCAAAGGTGATATTCTCGAAACAGGGCAGATGGCTGGGCTGGGAATCCAGCATCACCTTCTTGGTGAAACTCCCGATCTTGACCGTATGCAGCCGCTCCATGGGGATCTTCAGCAGATCCACCATAACCACGTTGTTGAGCCGCCTGATTTCGTTGGGATAGGCGATGGTAACGCTTTTGACCCGGTAGCGGAGCAGACGCTTCAAGGCCATGGCGCTGGCAATGGCGTCCGGGTCGGCGTTGATGACCACCAGAACCTGATCCTCCTTGCCGAAAAGACCGCACAACTCGAGCAGACGTTCCTTGGCGGTCTTCTTTTTATTGGATACCGGCTTTTTGGGAACCTCAAGACTTCCGTTTTCGCTCACGCCATCATCCCCGCCACCCCTGAAAACCAGACCGAAAACCGGTCGCCCAACTCTTTGCTTCATCAAACAACCGATGCCCTATACCACATGCCGGGAAAAATTTCAAAGATTTGCCCTTAGCAGTCTATTCCCCGTCAAAGAACGGGACCGAGGGGAACAGCGCATGATCGGTGTGGGGGATAAAGCGGGAGCCGGAAAAACGGAGCATGAACTCCTGGTTGACGTTCAACTCGATGTAGGTGATTTTCCTGACCAGCTCCAGGCAACGCTCCCGCGCCTGGCCTTCGAGCAGTATCCGCTGGGCGCCCGCCAGGGAGCTGTTGCCCACCGGCTCATACGTGGCAAGGGGCAGGTCGGGCAGCATCCCCAGGACAATGGCCTGCCTGGGCGAGATATGCCTGCCGAATGCCCCGGCCACATAGATGCGGTGCAGATCACCAAAGGCGACCCCCACCTGGTTGGTCAGGGTGGTGAGAATCGAGTACATGGCCGCCTTGGAGCGCATGAGCGCGTCGAGATCCACCTGGCCCAGCACCACGGGCCGGCCATCCGCCGAATCCTTGCCCGCGACCACCACGAACTGGTAGCCTTCGCTCCCCGCAATCAACCGGTCTCCGGCGGCCTGGGGCCGGAACTTGCCCCGGATATCTATCTGCCGGGTCAGGTAGAGCTCCGCCACCAGATCGATGAGCCCGGAGCCGCAGAGCCCCTTGGGCTTGCCCTTGCCGATGGTTTGATAACGGATCTCCCCGCTGGCCGGATCGATCTGCACATGCTCGATGGCGCCGGGGCCTGCCCGCATGCCCATCCGGGCCACGCCGCCCTCCAGGGCCGGACCTGCCGCCCCGGCGCAGGCGATGAGCCATTCCCGGTTGCCGACAATCACTTCGGCATTGGTGCCCACATCGATGAGCATGCAGGTTTCCGGCTGCTGGTCAAGCCCGCTGGCCAGCACGCCGGAGATCAAGTCGCCGCCGAAATAGCTGCCCACGCTGGGCAGAAGCCAGACCACCGCGGCCGGATGGATGGCCAGCCCGAGTTCCCCGGCCAGGCAGGGGTCCGGGGCATTGACCATGGGGATGTATGGCTCGCGGCAGAGATGGTAGGGATTGATATTGAGAAAGAAATGCACCATACTGGTGTTGCCGGACACGGAAAGCGCCCGGATTGCATGCACCTCCAGGCCGGCAATCCTGGCCAGCTCCGCGGCCAGTTGATTGATCGAATCGATGATCGCCCGGTGCAGCTCGAAAAGCCCTTCCTCCCTGGCTGCATAGTGGATTCGGGTGAGGATATCCGCCCCGAAGCGAATCTGGCCATTTTCCTGGTCGGCTCTGGCCAGAACCGCACCGGTGGCCAGGTCAAGCAGGGTTGCTTCGAGATGGGTGGTCCCCAGATCAAGGGCCATCCCGGCAAGAACCTTTGGCACCTGGGGGAGAAAATCCACCAGAACCGGGGTGCCGGCCATGTCATTGATAATGGCCGCGCCCGCAAAGCCCGCGGCGCGGAACCGACCGGCCACCTTACTCAGCCGCGAGTAGGGCGCCACCGGCATGGCCCCACCCAATTGCGGGGCAAGCGCCTTTTTCAACCGGTCAAGATCGCCGGTATTGTCGCCAAGACTGGGAGGGGGCGCGGCAACCGCAATGGCGCGCACCAGGGGGGTCAGCATAATCGGGCAACTCCAAAAATGTTCTCCATGGGCAACTGCATTCTGCCCGATATACTATGTCGGCTGAGGGGAAAAGTCCCTAAAAAAATGCTGGTCCTGCCCTGCCCCTAACCACAGCCGCATCAACCGTAACCGTTCAGCAGTGCCGCAGATGCGCGAAAGAGGCCTGCGA
Organism: Deltaproteobacteria bacterium; assembly: GCA_021811385.1. GTDB lineage: Bacteria > Desulfobacterota > Desulfobulbia > Desulfobulbales > Desulfurivibrionaceae > Thiovibrio. Next base: position 5,392 of record JAJZPC010000076.1, read on the forward strand.
AGTGTGCTAGTGCACACGAGCAGGCCGATGACAAAGCAGATGCGGTGCTGCTGGACGGTTACGAACCGGCGAGCTTGACGTCCGGCATGGCCAATGGTAAAGAGCCAGGAAGGCATTGTGTCACAAAAAGAAACGGCCCGCCATAGGAAAACGAAAAAAACATGCCCTTATTGCTCTACACTTATATCGCCACCGAAATCCTGGCCCCGTTCTTTGCCAGCTTTCTCATCATCAACGCCATCCTCTTTCTGGGCAGGCTTGTCCCCCTGCTCAACGTGATCTTCGATTTCGGCGTCGGGACCGGCGATTTCCTCCGCCTCTGCGCCTACATGCTGCCCAAGCTGATGATGTTTTCCATCCCCATGGCCAGCATGACCGCCGTCATCGTCGCCGTAACCCGGATGGTGAACGACAACGAGATCATGGCCCTCAAGGCTACGGGCATCGGCCTGGTCCGCCTGCTGCCCCCGGTGATCGTCATCGCCCTGTCCACCTCCCTGCTCACCTATTTTTCCGCAGTCACCCTGATCCCCCAGGGCACCCTGGCCATGAAATCGCTTTTCCTGCAGATGGCCAAGGAAAAGATCGACAAGGGCATCCAGCCCGGGCAGTTCAGCGAAGGCATCTCCAATGTGGTGCTGTATGTCGATGCGGTGGATCAAAACACCCGGCAATGGCAGGGGGTGTACGTTTCCGACATGCGGCACGGCGACGCGCCTCTCACCATTGTCGCCAAAACAGGCAACCTCACCGCCCAGACCGAGAATATGCTGATCACCCTCACCCTGGCGGACGGCACCCTGCACCGCGCCAACGAAAACATCACCCAGACCATCCGCTTTGACCGCTATCAGGTCAATCTGCCCATCAAAACGCCGACGGAAATCGGCGGCACCTCCATTGCCGAGGTGGGGAAAAACGGCCTGAACCAGAAGCAGCTGCTGGAACAGGTGAAGACCCATGGCCCGAAAAGCCCCATCGGGCTCAGCATGCTCATCGAGTACCACACCCGCATGGCCCTGCCGGTGGGCGGCTTCATTCTGACCCTCCTCGGGTTGCCCTTGGCCATGCTGGCCCGGCCCGGCCGCAGACCCCTGGGCGTGCCCCTTGGCCTGCTGCTCTTTGTCATCTACTACATCCTGTTCACCGCAGGCAGAGCCAGCGCGGAGAGCGGCAATCTGCCGGTGGCCCTGGGCATCTGGCTGTCCGATATCCTGATCGCCGGTTTCACCATTATGCTCACCCGGCAGGTGGCGCAGGAAATCACCCCGGCCTTTCTTGCCCGCTTGAGCGGGCCAGCCATGGCCCTGCTGGCCAGACTGCCGGGAATGAAAACCGGAGACAAACAGCCATGAAACTGCTGGATCGCTATCTCATGGCCCAGTTCGCCAAGAACCTGGCCCTGGTCATCTGCTCCCTGATCGCCATCTATCTGCTGGTCGATTTTTTCGAGCGGGTGGACAATTTCCTGGAAGCGAAAAAGAGCATCGGCCTGGCAATCAAATACCTGCTGCTCAAGCTGCCGTTCATGTATGTCCAGCTGATCCCGGTCTGTATCCTGCTGGCCGGGGTCATCACCCTGGGCATCCTCAACCAGCATTTTGAATTCATGGCCCTCATGGCCGGCGGGATCAGCGTTATCCGCATCATCCGCCCCCTGCTGGTAGCGGCAGCCCTCTTCACCCTGCTCACCCTTGTCATCGGCCAATGGGTATTGCCCGCCACAACCGCGGCCACCAACCGGATCTGGTACGAGGAGGTCAACCGCCAAATCCCCAAGGGCATCATCCGGGATGGCCGCACCTATTTTCGCGGCACGGAGGGGATTTTTTCCTTTGTCCGCCCCACTCCCGGAAAAAACGAGTTCCTCAATTTCTCCTTTGCCGCCTATGACGCGGAACACGGCCTGACCACCCTGCTCACCGCCCAAAAGGCCACCTGGGAAAACGGGGCCTGGCTGCTCACCAACGGCCAGCAGAAGCAACGCACCGGCGATGGAACCTTTTCGGTGACGCTCTTCCAGACCCTCGCCCCTCCCTTTGCCGAAGCGCCGGAAGAATTCTTTGTCCCGCCCTACAAACTCGAGGAGATCTCATACAGCAAATTGCTGCGGCAGGCCCTGGACAACAAGGTTTCCAACCATGAGTCGCTGGTGGAATTTCACCGCCGTTTTTCCTACGCCTTTCTGGGCATCCCCCTGCTTCTGCTGGGGATTCCGGTGCTGCTCGCCGTGCATAAGAGCAGAGGCCGCGACCTGGCCCTGGCCATCCCGGTGAGCTGCGGCCTGGCCTTTGCCGCCTGGGGCAGCTGGAGCGCCAGCCAATCCCTGGCCAAGACCGCCACCCTGCCGCCGGGCATCGCCTCCTGGTCCATCCATCTGCTGACCATCGGGATTGGCTGCTTTCTGCTCAAACGGTATAATCAGTAGCGCCCTGAAATGGCCCTCGAACCCGCATTCTCAGCCGCTACGATGCGCCGCTTCCGCAAGATCGGCATCATCGGCGTTCCGCCCCTGGAGGTGATCCAGGCAGCCAACGCACACGGACTGGTTATCCATGACCTGGATGAGCCCCTGGTCCGGGAGGATCTCGAAACCGCCAGCCCTTACCTGCCCCGGGTGTACTGCGCCATCCTCCGCACCGCCGTGGTCAACGCCCTGCACCTTGAGCTGGACGCCATCTACGCGGACACCGGCCCGGGCAAATGCGACTGCGCCCTGCACACGGCCACAATCCTGGCCGAGGCCCTGCCCATTCCGGTGATCCGCACCAGGAATACCGACACCACCGCCTTCGGCACCCCGCTGTGCCAGGCCCGGCTGCCCCTCATCGACCGGATGCTGGCCATCACCGCAGGGGTCAAATCCGCGGCTCCCTACCAGAACCCGCCACCTCCCTGCACGCCCACCGCCGGCTTCTGGGGGGTGCCGCCCAGGGATTTCTCCATCCTCGGGCTGTTCCCGGACACCACCCACATCCATGGCTGGGCCCGCTGCATGGAAAACAAAACCCCGGCCGACCACGCGCTGGAGACCGAGTTCAACCCCGAGGTGCCCACGGTTTTCTTTGCCCAGTCCTTTTGCGCGAAAACCGCGCTGGCCCGGTACCTGGCGAAAAAACATCCCCATGCCCTCTACCTGGATGTGGATGTGCACACCACCAGCAGCGCCCGGGCCAAGGTTCAGGCCTTTCTCGAACTTTCCGGGGTGCGGCCATGATCCTGGGCGACTTCGGCACCTCCTACTGCAAATTTCTCGACCTCGACGCGCCAGGGGCCAAGCCTACCATCATCGCCACCAAGGAGCTGCCCAGGGAGACGCGGGTGGATCTGGCCACGGGCCACAACGGCAAACGGTTCGCCGACCGTTACGTCAACGAACTCATCGCCCTGGCCCGAGGCGGCGAGGCCTTGATACAAGAAGAGGAATATGTGCTGCTCGACTGCGGCAGCCGGGATATCAAGTTCATCAGGTATGCAAACGGCAAACTGGCGGACATGGGATGGAACGCGGAATGCGGGGCGTCGATGGGCTTCACCATCGAGCTGCTGGAGCGGTACTACGATCTGGACTATGGTCACCTGCGGGTGCCGGAGCAGACCTTTTCCGTAACCTGCGGGGTTTTGGGAATGAGCGACATCTTCGACGCGGTGATCTCGGGGATACCGGTGGCCGAGGCGGTGGCCCGCTTTGTCAAGGGGATTGCCGTCAACGCCTACCGCTTTGCCGGTTCGCCCGCCAAGCTCTACCTCTCCGGCGGGCTGTGCGACAACCCTCTTTTCGTGGGCAGCTTTCCCTGCCAGGTCACTGCCCTGGGCCGCTTCGTTCTGTTGCGCGGGCTGGAGGCGGAGGCGCGACAACCCGGCAAACCAGGCCCCCCAATCATTTCCTGAGGAGAACCCGGTGCCTTTGCCTGCCACGGAACGGCCAAACTGCCTGGCCTGCCGCCATTTCTACATCACCTACGAACCAACGCACCCGTACGGCTGCAGGGCCTTGAACTTCAAGTCCCTGCAGTATCCGGCCGTGGTGGTCTTTGCCAGCTCGGGCATCCATTGCCAGGCGTTCTCGGCCAAGGAAAAACCCGGCCAGGGCTGAGGATTCGCCCAAAGAATCAGGCCTGTTCCTTCCAAACCCGCTGCAGAAAAACAGCCGCGACAACGCCCCAGACCAGGGTGAAAAACAGGGCCCAGGCCGGTGCGCCCGCACCCAGGGCAAGGCCGAACATCCCGGCCTGCATCTTCATGGGAAAGATGACCAGCAGCATGACCACCCAGAGCGGCAGGCTGAGCACCAATCCCTTGTGCAGCAACTTATTCCCCCAGAAGGGCAGCAGAAACAGCAGCCCCCAGAGCGCGCTCATCACAATCCTCGGCATGAGCCATGGCATGCCGAACTCCGGCACCAGCGAAAACCCGAGCGCCGGGGTAATGCCAAGCACCCCGAAGCCCCAGAGCGCCACACTGTTGACCAACCCGCCCAAAGCACCGGCAACCAGAACCCGCACCACATTCGTCACCATCTTCATCGTCATCTCCTTCTTGTTTTCGATGTGCAAACAGTACCGGAAGCGATAGTAAACGAGGTGCGACAATTTGTCCAGTTGATGTTCAGGGGCTTGCGGCAGCGGGGTGTTCAGGACTCCGCCGCCAGGAGACGAAAGGTCCGGCGGGGCTGGCTGGCGCTGAACACCGTTTCCACGCCATCGAGAAGCCCCAGGGCAACGAGCCGTTTGACATTGGCGTTGCCACTCCCCCGGTAGATGGACTCGTCCGCCTTGGCAAGACACAAACGATGAGACTGATACGGCGAACGGACGGAAAGCGCGGCGCGGACCTGATTGAAGAAAAGCCGGGAAAGCACCAGCTCGCCAAAGGCCGGGTGGTACGGCCCTGCCAGCACGGTTTTCTCCAGCGAGGGAGAGGGTTGCAACCCCATGCGCACCACGGGAATCCCCTGCGCCTCAAAAATCCGCCAGAGCCGTCCGGCCAACGCCACGGCCCGAGGCAGGCTCATGGGCTGATAACGCCCTTGCCGGTAGAGTTCCGCCAGGGGACTGCCGGAGATAACCAGACAGGGGTAGAGCCGAACCAGATCCGGGTCAAGCGCTGCCGCCCGGCGGCCGCTGGCCATGGCCGTGGGTGTGGTGTCGTCGGGAAGTCCCAACATGAGCTGGAGCCCCACCCGGATGCCCGCCTCCTTCAGGCAGGCAACCGCCGTCCGCACCTGAGCCGCGGTGTGCCCCCTCCCGCTGGCCGCAAGCACCCCATCATCCAGCGACTGGGCGCCCAGCTCCACGACTCCAACCCCCTGCTCCCGCAGAAACCCGGCGATCTGGGGGGTCACATAATCCGGCCGGGTGGAGAGCCGCAGCTCCCGGACTTGGCCCGAGGCCAAAAAGGGCTGCGCCGCCCCAAGCAATTCCTCCTGCCGCTCCATGGGAAGCCCGGTGAAGCTGCCCCCGTAAAAGGCCACCTGCACCACCGCTTCGGGATGGCGGCGGGGCCAGGCCAGCTGGGCAAGGATGGTCTCCCGCACCTCGTGGCCGGTGACCATGCCCTCCGCAGCGCCGGTGATGCTGCGCTGGTTGCAGAACAGACATTGATGGGGACAGCCCTGATGGGCGATGAAGATGGGGATGACAAAGGGGGATGGCATTGCTTTAGAAGAACCGCGTTGGCTCACTGGCCGCCCTGCCGAGGCCCGGTAAGAAGCCTGAGCGCCATGGCGGCGGCCTCCTGCTCCGCTTCCTTCTTGCTGCGGGCGCTGCCCTGGCCGAGGGTTTCCTCCCGGAAACGGACCGAGACATGGAAGGTCTTGTTATGATCCGGGCCTTCGTCCCCCTCCAGCACATACCGGGGCCCTTCGTTGAACCGCTCCTGAAGCAGCTCCTGGAGCGAACTCTTGGCATCGGCCAGAAACATGGTCTGCTGGCGGTCGTCAAACCAGGGGGTAAAATGGCGTTCGACAAATTCGGCAGCCGCGGCATACCCGCCATCGAGAAAAATGGCGCCGGCCACCGCCTCATAGGCACAGGAAAGAATGGAGGCCTTTTCCCTGCCGAGATTGGCCTCCTCGCCCTTGCCCAGCAACAGATACTGCCCCAACTCCAGATCCCTTGCCATCCGGGCCAGGTGCCGTTCATTGACCAGGGCCGCCCGCAGCCGGGTGAGATCGCCCTCCCGCATCTCCGGGAAATGGCGGAACAGCGCATAGCCCACGGTGAGATCGAGCACCGCGTCGCCCAGAAACTCCAGGGTCTCGTTGTCCTTCTGCATCTGCCGCCCCTGCTCAAAGGCATGGGAGCTGTGGATCATGGCTTTGTGCAGATGGGCGAGATCGCGGAACTGGTAGCCGAGCTTTTCTTCAAGCAGGTGCAGGTCTGGCTGCGATGTAGGGGAAAGGGTATTGGCTGTCACGGTCAGGGTACTGGTAGGGGGTAATCTGTGAGGGCGTTACCCCTCTTGCCGAGAAAACACCATACCCCAGCCGCTGAAAAAGGGCAACGGATCACCCGCCCGGCGCGGGGTTTTAGCCCCTTTTTCCTTGCCAGCCGCAGACCGGCGCGGGGCGCACATTTTCCCTTGTCAAAAAAACGATCTGCGTTTAAGATTGCCCCCACCAAAAAGGCGGCGTAGCCAAGTGGTAAGGCAGTGGTCTGCAAAACCATTATTCAGCGGTTCAAAT
>JAJZPC010000077.1 GCA_021811385.1 Deltaproteobacteria bacterium
TTCCGGGGAGGCCTGGGGCAGATAGGCAATGAGCGGATTTTCCAGGTGGTGGCGGTCGGCGAACTCCTGAAAATGGAGCCAGTGCGGGTCGTTTTCGGTCTGCCAGACCCCGATGGAGTTGTCCACTGTGGAACGGCCCGCGGCGAGGCCGAGCAGCAGGGTGACCCCGGCCATGAGCAGGAGAACCCCGATCCGGTTATTCCGCAGGGTCTGGCCGATGCTGAAAAACAGGCGCTCCATCCCTTCTCCCTAACGTCCGCCGGTGAGCTTGGCCACCCAGGGGGCCACGAACTTGATCCCGGCAAAGCTCATGGCGTGGTTGACCCGTTTTTTCACCAGCTCCTTTGGCCCATCCTTGAGCACTGCTTCCAGGGAGGCGACGAAGTAATCAAGATCCGCTTCATCAATGATCAGCGGCGGGTAGACCCGCAGCACGGCCCGGTTGTTGAGCATCAGGGTGCCCAGGATCCCGTGTTTGTGCAGCAGGGCCGAGGCCACCATGCCGGGCAGGTGTTCGCGCAGCACGTTCTTGAGGCCGGGGATGGCCAGGGGCAGGTAGCTCACTTCGTCGATGATGGCTTCCTGAAACTCGATGCCCAGCATCAGCCCGCGCCCCCGTACCTCGGCGATCCACTGGGGATATTTTTCCTGCAAGGCCACAAGCTGGGATTTGAAACGTTCGCCCAACCGGGCGGCGCGCTGGGCCAATCCTTCTTCCTGGTACACTTCGAGCGCGGCCAGGGCGGCGGCGCAGGCGATGGTCCGGCCGCCGAAGGTGGTGGTCTGCACCAGGCAGTCGTGGGGGTTGTCGTAGGCTTTTTGATGTACCGGGGTGCGGGAGATGGTGGCGCCGATGGAGGCGAGCCCCCCGCCCAGGGATTTGGCCACGGCCAGGATGTCCGGCACCACCCCTTCCGCCTCGCAGGCGAAAAAATCGCCGGTGCGGCAGAAGCCGGTCTGGATCTCATCGAGGATCAGCAGCACCCCATACCGCTCGGTGATCTCGCGGACCCGGCGCAGATACCCCGCAGGCGGCACGATCACCCCGGCCTCGCCCTGGATCGGTTCGAGGATCACCCCGGCGATGGCGCCTTCCCCTTCCTGGGGCGCGGTTTTCAGCAGCGTTTCAATGGCCTCGGCATCGCCGTAGGGTACGGCATAATTGGGCATCAGCGGAAAATACCGGCGCAACCGTTCGTTGCCGGTGACCGACAGCGCTCCCAGGGTCTTGCCGTGCAGGGCTTCCTTGGCGTAGACAAAGCGTTGCCGTTTGCCCTTAAAATAGCGGCTGGCCAGCTTGAGCGCCGCTTCCACCGCCTCGGTGCCGGAGTTGCAGAGATAGACCTGATCGAGATCGCCGGGGGCAAGCAGGCTCAGGTTATGGGCCAGCACCGCCACGTGGCGGGAGAGGAGTTCCTTGGAAAGATCCACCTTTTTGCCGGTCAGCACCTCGATCATGGCCTGTCTGACCTTCGGGTGGTTGTGCCCCAGGTTCAAGGCGCCGTAGGAGGAGACAAAATCGAGAATCCTTTTGCCCTGGGCGTCGATGATCACCGCGCCTTCGGCCTCCTGGGGGTCGATGGCCGTGTATTCTCCCATCTCCAGCAGGGTGACGAGGCCGGGGTTCACATGCTTGCGGAAGAGGGCGACTGCTTCACCGTACGGGCGCGTGCCAACTTCATCCAGGGGTATCCAGTCCGGGTGCATGGTCAACCCTCCGTTTTTGTTGCGGGATAGGGGTAGCGCTGGAAAAATTCCTCCAGGGCCGTGGCGGTGCGCAGGGCTTCATAAAAGTTGCCCGAGATCTTGGTCTTGCCGGTGAAAAAGCTCTTCTGGGGCGAGAGCGTGTTTCCGGCCACGGCAAGAAAGGTTTCGGAGTCGGCGCGAAAACCGAAGGCGCCGATCTGCGCCCCCTCCGTGACCCCGGTGAGGATGCCTTTGTCAATGGTCAGCGACCAGCAACCCTGGCCGACGATCTCGATCCAGAATCCGGCCGACAGGCTCATGAGATTCTTGATCAGGGGCTGGCCCATGAAGCCCGGCAGGTATTGGTTGAAATAGTGCTGGATCGCCGATTCATTTTTCATGTCCGGCCCTGTTGGCTCCGTTGGCTGCGGGCGGCAAGAAAGGCTTTGAAGGCCAGGGCCAGTTCCGCCTGATTCGGGGTGGGCAGCATTTCGGCCCCCGCGATGGCGTCGAGGTTGCTCCGCGTGAAGTGGACGGAAAGATCCAGGTAGGCGGCGTAGGGCGTGGTTTTTCTGGCCAGCAGGGCGTCCAGGGGATTGGCTGGCCGGCCGTTGAATTCCTCGTCTCCGGCAAAGCGGGCAGCGGGCTGGCCAAAGGCCTCGTTGAAGGCGTCTTCGAGCAGGGAATTTCCCACCTCTTGCGGGGCCACGAGCTGGAACACCCTGCCTGCGCTCTCCGGGTTCGCGGCCAGGCGCACCAGGGCCTCGGCCACCGCATCGTCAAAGACCAGGGGCAGATGCGCCGCCCGGTTTCCCTGCACCCGCAGGGTCGGCGGCTCGGCAACCCCCTTTGCTCCGGCGGAATCCCGCAGCCGGGCCACGGCGTCGAGAAAAAGGAAGGGGCCAAAGGTCTTGCCCGAACCGGCGGAGGGGTTGCGCTCCACCACGATCCCCGGCCGATGGATGGTGATGGGCACCGGGGCGGAAGCGGCGGCCATCACCCCATGCAGAAACGATTCGCCCAGAAATTTACTTTCCTCATAGCCGTTGCGGAAGTGCTGGCCAAGGTCGAGATCACCCTCCTGGAACTCGCCGGGCCAGTCGCCGCAGACAAAGGCGGTGCTCACGTGATGCAGGGGGGCTTGGGCCTCCCGAGCCAGGGCCAGCACATGCTTTACCCCTTCCAGGTTCACCGGCAGGTAGCTGGCTGCGGTCCCATCCTTGAAATCGGTGCGGGCGGCCAGATGGAAAACCATCCGCGCCTTGTCGCAGACCTCAACGTATGTCGCGGGATCAAGGCCGAGACCGGGCAGGCTGACATCACCCCAATGCCAGGAGAGCAGCGGAAGGCAGGCAGGGGCAAGGTCGGGGAGCACCGGCGGCTTGCGCGACAGGGCGATGACCGGGCATCCCCGGCTCAGGTAGTTACGCAGCAGGGCTCGGCCGACCAGGCCGCTGGCGCCGGTGATGACAAGGTGCTCTTTCATTGGTCCAGGGTCTGGCTGTCTGCCTGTTCCTGCCACTGCTCGCGCAGGGCCGCGTCTTCCTCGGGGGTGGGCAGATGGTTGGTCAGTTCGTCGAGATTGCGGCGCATATTGTCGATGTAGCGGTCGAGCAGTTCCTGGGAATTCACCGTCAGCACCCGCTTGCCCCAGGCGCTGCAATGTTCGCATCCCTTGCAGCCCAGGCGGCATTCCGGCAGTTTTTCGTAGAAGAAGTCAAGAAAACCGGCAAGCGCCTGGTTGGGCAGGTGGATTTCCAGGGGCGGCAGCAGGCTGCCGTCAGTATTCTTGCGGAAATTCTGCCAGTGCGGCCAGCCCAGCAGATCCAACAGATCGCCTTCGAACTGGCCGGAAAGATAGGCGCGGGTCAGGGCCAGAATCTTTTCCTCCGGCATGCCGCGACCGGCAACCTTGAAAAAGCGGATGCCCGCCTTTTCCCAGAGCGGGAGATCCTCGGGGCGGATCCACGGGCTTTTCAAAAATTCGCCGGGGCTGGCGAGTTTTTTCAAAAAACACCAGTTGAGATAAAAACCGTTGTAGGGAACGCCCGGCACGCCGCTGCCGGACAGTTTCGGCGAGCCGTGGGCCGCGACGCAATAGTGGTTGTACTTGTAATGGCACTGGGAGACGCAGACCGGATTGGCGATCACCTCGAGAGGCACCGGGCTCTCCAGGGAGGCGCGCTTCAGGAAGCGGAAATCGCGGTTGGCCTCCACATCGAGGACGATGCGTTTGGCCCCGGCCTCGAGCCATTGGTCGATGCCGCGCATGGCCCCGACATAGCCGATGGTCGAGGTCACCACCTCAAGGGTTGGATAGCGGGTGGCAATGATCCGGGCCATATAGGGCACGGCCACGGTCACCGAACGCACCCCGCAATCGACCAGCAGGGCAAGGAGCTCTTCCAGCTCGGCGCGGCCTCGGCTGGTGTACTCGTAATTGGCGTAGTTCGGCGCGTTGAGCAGGTAGTTGAACCCGATGGAGCTGTCGCTCAGCGCCCGGATATGGCGGCGGAACTGGGCTTGGGTCGGGGAGGGCAGATATTTTGCCGGTCGGGCCGAGTTGAAGGGTGCGCTTTGCAGGGAGCCGTAGACCTCATGCACCCGGTGTTCGCTTGCGGCGTATTCCTGGTTGAGTTGGGCCAGGCTTTCGGCGCAGGAGGGGGTAAAGGTGGTGGGCACGGTGAGATTCAGCATGGGCAGGCAGGCCTTGGGCGAAGTTGTCAGGGAGCTTTGGTGTCCGCGCAACGGCAGCGCGGAAGGAGCATAGTAGGGATTTGGGGGGGGAATGTCAAGATGGATTTACGGCGCCTTGGGCAAAGGGAGTTCGCGGCCGGCAAGGATCATTTCCGTCTCGTTTCCGAGGGGGGCAAGCCGGAGTTCCACGGTCAGCAGGCTGCCCATCGGCGGTTCCTGTGCCGGGGCGAAACGGATGCGTATCTGCCGCTGTTCTCCGGGCTTGAGCGGCTCCGGGCTCTCCCCGGTCAGGGGGACGGGGTTTTCCGCCAGCAGAACGTGGTCCGGGCTGTACAGACGCATGGTCAGATGGATCTGGCGGGAACGGAAGGCGCCGGTGGGCAGGGCATGGGGCAGGGTGTTGGTGAGGGAGAGTTGCAGGAGATTGAGCGGCGCGGGCTGCCAGCCAGTCACCTCCATGCGCACCGCGCCATCCATCCCGGCAAGATGGGACAGGCCGAAGGTGTGCCTCCGGGTGGGACGGCTCTCTTCGAAGGAGACCAACCCCTTGGAAAAGAGGTTGCTGCCCTTGGTGGCCGTGCGGACCACTTGGGGCATGTGGCATTCCTGGCAGGTCGGCGTGGTCGGCTGGGCAAGGCGGCTTGCCTGCCAGTCGCTGAAGGTCTCCGCATGGCAGGCGCCGCAGAGGGAGCTGTTGCGGAAGAATTCCGGCTGCACCACGACAGGATGCGGGGCGAACAGGCCTGATTCCGGTTCCGGGCCGGTCATGGCCCCCTGGCTCAGATGGCAGGCAACGCAGGAAACCCCGTCTTCGCGCTGATAGCTCCGGGGGGCAGGTGGCTCGCCGTTGCTGCGCACCGTATCCGGCACATGGCAGCCGAGACAGGAGTCGTCCCCCCCCTCGGCCAACATCGCCTGAAACCCTGGGTTCACAAAGGCCCGGGCATGGGCCGAGTGTTGCCATTCGCCGAACTGTTCGATATGGCACTGGCCGCACTCCGCGGCCTTGGGGCCGTGTGCGCTGCCGAGGGTATTGTTGACCTCGGTCAGATGGGCGAAGGGGGAGCAGGCGGCAAGGGAGATCATGGCTGCAAGGCACAGGGCGGCTGGGAAGACGATTTCTTTAGGCATGGCAAGGGCCCATTTTCTGGTGGCAAGGAGATATTCGTGCAGGCAGTATACCAGATGTACCCGGAGATCGACAGCAGGTTTGTTTGCCAAGGCGAGCAGTGATGGGACGTCATCCCCCGCAAAGATGATTCGCTTCATGGTGCTTCTGTTGCCCCTTGACTTTATTTGTCATGGGTGTGCTACAATTAACCAAAGGATTGCATCCTCTCCTTTCCCCCCAAGTTTTATTTCCCGGAGATCCTTGATGACTAAAAGCGGGACAGAATCGACGCCACCGGGAGATTTCAAAGCAGTATTTAGGCGCACACTCCTCCTTAAATCCTCTTTTGGGCTTTTAGTCGTCAGCATTCTTCTTGTTCTTGCCTGCATTCTCCCCCTCACCCAAAGGCTCAAAAACGAACAGGAACGACATCTCTTCTCCGCAGTTAAATCGCGCAGCTCCACGGTAGAAATTTTTCTGGAAAAGGCCATAGAAACCACCAAACAGGTCACCAGCCGTACCCAGATCCGGGAGATGCTTGAAAAGTACAATCGTGCAGAAATCAGCCTTGCCGAACTGGTTGATTTTACCCGGCCTAAGTTGGGTGATGCCATCAACCTTTCGGGGAATGGGGTCGGTGTCAGCCGCTTTGATGCCCATAACAATCTCACCGTTTCCGTAGGCTTTTCCATCCCTCCTCAGCACTGGATCTTTCCGGCCGAACGGGAAGATTTCATCGTTAAGGGACCGGAAAAGATCGACGGCAAGCTCTATCTCCTTGTCAGCGCCCCCATCCTGGCCAAGGACCATCAGCGGGTCGGCACCGACATCCTCCTCTTCACCACCGAAAAAATTCAGGAGATCACCCAGGACATCTCCGGCTTCGGTAAAACAGGAGAAATGATTCTGGGCCGCCTTACGCAAAAAGGAGCGCAGAGCTTTTACCCCCTAAGGGAAACCAACCATCCCAAAGAGGAAGGCGAGTTATTCCGCCAACAGGAACTCGATCAAGCCTTTGCCACTGTTGCCACAGCCGAGAATAACGCATTGCCGTGCGCACTTCGTGAAGGCCACGCTCTGAAGGTCGGAGACCGAATAAAATATACCAACTGGATAATTCTTTGCTCCATAGACAAGGACGAACTGTATGCGCCCATCAATACCCTGATTGGCTATCTTGTCATTTTTGTTACACTCCTGCTGGCTTTCGGCCTGTATGGCATGAAGCGCATGCTCCTGCCGTTGGCCGATAAAGCCATAGTACATACCGAAAAATTGCAATTGGAGATTCTGGAAAAGCAAGCGGCTCTAAAACAGCGCGAGCAGGCGATAGCCGCCTTGCGCGAGAGTGAGGACCGGTACTCGCTTCTGGTGAACAGCATACCTGAGGCTTTCTGGATGGTTTCCGCTGATTACCAGCAAATTCTCTACATCAGCCCGGCTTACGAGCAGATCTGGGGTCGTAGCTGCAAAAGCCTGCTCGCCGAGCCCAGGGAGTGGCTGGCATCGGTGGTGGAGGAAGATCGGCCCGGGGTTTCCGCAGTGATCGACGGCATTGACAAGAACACCGGTGAGCAGATCGATTTTCCACCTTACAGAATCCGGCGGCCTGACGGCACCTTGCGCTGGATCAATACCAAAGCCGTGCCAATCAGAGACGAGACGGGCAGGGTGTGGAGCGTTGCCGGCCTCTGTGAGGATATTACCGAGCGCAAGCTGGCAGAAGAGGAAAAACTTAAACTCGAATCCCAGCTACGCCAGGCCCAGAAGATGGAGGCCATCGGCACCTTGGCTGGCGGCATAGCTCATGATTTCAACAATATCCTCTCCATCATTTTTGGCTATAACGAATTGGCCATGGAGGAAAAGGATTCGGAAAAGCGGCGGCACCATCTTGAAGAACTCAAAAAAGGAGCAGAAAGGGCCAAAGAACTTGTTGCACAGATTCTGGCCTTCAGCCGCAGCAAGGCAGAACAGCAAAAGCAGCCCTTGCAGGTATCATTGATCATCAAGGAAGTCCTCAAGATGCTGCGCGCCACCATTCCGACCACTATAGAGATCCGGCAAAATATTGTCTCCACGGGTATGGTCTTGGCTGACCCCGCCCAGATCCATCAGGTCATTATGAATCTCTGCACCAATTCCTACCACGCCATGCGAGAAACAGGTGGAACCCTTGCCGTTTCTCTCGATGAAGTGGAAATAGGGGCGGAAGATTACGGCTATGCCAATCTCACTCCGGGGAACTATCTCAAGCTTGAGGTGAGCGACACAGGGTGCGGCATTGATCCGAAAATACAGGATAAGATATTTGAACCCTACTTCACGACCAAGAAGCCGGGGGAAGGAACGGGGCTTGGTCTTGCCGTGGTGCACGGCATTGTAAAAAGTCATCATGGTCACATTACGGTGTACAGCGAGCAAGGGAAAGGCACGAGCTTTCATGTCTATCTGCCGCTGACCGAACAGGAACCGGCTGTATTGCCAAGCAAAACAGAGCCAAAAGAGCTTCGGGGAAAAGGGGAACGAATTCTCTTTGTTGATGACGAGGAGCAAATTCGTGCGGTCGTTGACGCGATTTTATCGAAGAACGGCTATCAGGTGACAACCTTTGCTGATGGGATGCAGGCCTTGGCGAAATTTAAGAAAAACCCAGAGCAATTTGATCTGGTGATCACCGATATGACTATGCCTTCCATGACCGGGGCCGAACTGGCGCAAAAAATCCTGGTGTTAAGCCCTCGTACCCCTGTCATTCTCTGCACTGGCCAGAGTGAACTCATCAACAGAGAAATAGCCATGGCAATGGGGATTTGTGATTATCTGAATAAACCGATTTTGCAGGAAACGCTTCTTGTTGCCACAAGGAAGGCTCTAGCAGGCTGTTGAAAAACTCATCAAATATCGAGACTTTTTAATCCGCTCAATGTATTCTGTAACCAACTAGAATAACTCATAAACATTAAGAAAAACCATGCGCGGAACCGACACCCACCAACAGATGCTGTTCAGCTATGTATCCCCGGAAGCCAGAGTGCCTCAAGATCATCCCTTGCGTCCTATCCGCAAGATGGCCGACAAGGCGCTCAAGGAACTCTCCCCGGTGTTCCGGGAACTCTATGCCACTGTGGGACGGCCTTCTATCCCGCCGGAAAAGCTGCTCCGCTCCCTGCTGTTGCAGATTCTCTATTCCATCCGCAGTGAACGCATGCTGGTGGAGCAACTTGACTACAATCTTCTGTTCCGCTGGTTTATCGGTCTGTCCATGGATGAGGCGGTGTGGAATCATTCGTCCTATTCCAAAAACCGCGATCGTATCCTGCACACCGACATCGCCGTGATGTTTCTTCGGGCCATCTGCGAGCAAGCCGAGAAGGCGGGGCTTTTATCCGACGATCATTTCACCGTTGACGGCACCCTCATCGAATCCTGGGCCTCGCTGAAGAGCTTCCGTCCCAAGGATCTGGAACCGCCCAAGTCGCCCAAGGGCGGGCGCAACCCCGAGGTGGACTTTCATGGGGAAAAGCGCATCAACGACACCCATGCATCCATCACCGACCCCGATGCCCGGCTATTCCGAAAAGGCAAGGGGAAGGAAGCCAAGCTCGCCTTCATGGGCCACGTTCTGATGGAAAACAGAAATGGCCTGGTGGTGGACCGCCGTCTTACTCCGGCGACCGGCACAGCGGAGAGGGAAGCTGCCATCTCCATGGCTGCGGAGATTCCGGGTGACAGACGGGTGACCTTGGGTGCGGACAAAGGGTACGACGCCAAGGCTTTCGTCAAGGACTTGCGGGAATTGACTGTCACCCCGCATGTTGCGCAGCGAGTCAAGGGCTCGGCAATCGACGGTCGGACTACCCGGCATCACGGGTATGCGGTCAGTCAGCGAAAACGCAAGCGGGTGGAAGAGATTTTCGGCTGGATGAAAACGGTTGGTTGGTTGCGGAAGGCCAGATACAAGGGCGTAGAGAAAATCGACTGGCTGTTCACGCTCTCCGCCGCCGCATACAACCTGGTGCGCATGCGAAATCTTGGGTTGCCCGCTCCTCCTTGAGGAGAACTCCCCCAAATTTCGATGAAGTTTCCCCTAAAATGAAGAAAAGTGCATCGAAATATGGCAAACCCGCCCACAGGGTGGGTGTAACGTTTCAAAGAACAAGCTAAAATTCAAGTCTGGCGGAAATAATTCCGTCAATGAAGACTCTTTTTCAACATCCTGCTAGGGGAAAAATAGAGGGTTGCTCTCCATCCTCGGTAATTGCTGGTTTGTGGTCCTGGGGCCAACCGTTTTGCAAGGTTACATTTGGCAGTATTGCAGTATTTAAGGTTAGGGGGTGCAGTGGAAGTTGCAACGTTGCGAAGGCTGTTGTTGAACCTTTCAAGGTAGACCGAGGAGTTCGAGAGCGTGCTCTCGGGTTATCGGATTCTCGAAGAGAATCTGTCAGGCATGTCAAAGGAGGAAGCCATGAGAACTGTGATTGCGGTTGTGCTGCTGCTGGTGACGGCCGGGACGGCCTGGGGTTTTGACCCCGAGTCGGGCTGTGTTGCCTGTCACGGCAACCAGGGGAAGATGAAGGAGCTGGGGGCTGAGGCGATGTACCTGGACCCGGCCCGGGTGGACCAGGAGGTGAACATGCAAGGCAAGCCCACCTGCGTGGACTGCCACTTGGGCGACCCCAAGGCATTGGACAAGGAGGCGGCCCACCAGGGGGTGCTCCGTCCTTTTCTGGTGGGGGCGGGCAAGAAGCTGAAGGGCGAGGCGATCTCCCGTGAGGCGGCAGGCGCCCTGCAACCCTTGAAGCCCAAGGGGGAGGGGATGAACAGCATGCTTCCCAAGGGCGATCCGCAAAAACTGGAACAGGCCGGGGCCAAAAAGATCGTCGGCATAGAGTGGCACGACCGTGACCGGGAAACCATGGCCTATGCCCCGCAGGTGGCGGAGAAAACCTGCGGTCGCTGTCATGCCAAGGAGGTCAAGGATTACAACCGCTCGGCCAAGGGGCTGATGAAGCACCAGCGGGCCTACCGCGATTGGAGCGAAAAGCTTCCCGGGCCGCAGAACTGCGGGATGTGGTTCGGCCAGAACGAAGAAGCCCTCAAGGCCGCTACTGCCGTGCCCTACAGCCCGGCGCAGAATGCGGCCTCGGATCGCTCCTGCAACATGTGCCACGCCACCTGCAACGACTGCCATTTCAAACCGGTGGCCAACAAGGGGACGCACGCCTTCGGCAAGCCCGATACCCCCAGCTGTTACGGCGGGGGGCGGGCGAGCATCTGCCATGCCGGGCCCATGGACCGTCGGCGCGGCGCGGGCTACATGCGGGGTGAGTATTCCTTTCCGGCCAATCTTCCGCAGGGCGCCCACGTCAAGGCGGGAATCCAGTGCCTTGACTGCCACAAACCGGTCAACCACCAGTTCGGTCACCTCGCCGCCGATGATGCGCGCAAGTCCTGCGCCGAGTGCCATGGCGAGATCGTCAAGGCGGTCGACAGCTCGCCCCACGGCAAGGTGGACTGCACTTCCTGCCACATTACCGTCTCCGGCGCTTACCAGTACACCTTCTGGGGCCAGGGGAACGCCTTCGGGGTGGAAACCCCCTACGGCAAGCACAAGGAGTACTACGGCACCCGCGACCTGCCGACCATCATCAAAAACGCCTCGGGCCGCTGGATTCCGGTCAAGCCCTATCCCATGGCGGTCATGAATCAGACCAGGGAGCTGAAGCCGACCGGGCTGCTCTTCCGCTCCATTCCCAAACGCAAGATCCCCGGCAACCCGCGGATCGGCGAACCGCTCACCTTCGAGGTGGCGCGCAAGGCCACCGACGTGAACGACGCCTTCATCGTGGTCGGCACCCGCAGCGATCTTCCCTCGGGCAACAAGGCGATCCTCTGGGTTCAGATGGACAAGCTGAGCCATGCCATGGGCAAGCCGCGCGACTGCGGCAGCTGTCACGATTCCCATGCCCAGGTGGGCAAGTCGGAATGGAGCTATTTCGAAGACAAGGACGTGACCAAGCCGTTTGCGGGGAGCTACACCATCACCGCCGACAAGAACGGCCTCCGTTTCAGCGATCTGGCCTGGGAGGATCCCGCCTTGGCCGCCAATCGCAAGGTGGAGGATATCGCTCCCTTTGCGGTGCTCCCCAAGGATGCCTGGGATGTCAAGGGGGTTGATCTCTCCATCCCCTTTAACGACAAGAAGACCGCCAAGGCCCGCACGGAGCTGGAGCGTTTTCTGGCTGAGCTGGACAAGCAGCCGGAGAATCCGAATGCCGGCAAGATCCGGGTGATTGCCTATCACAACCTGGCCATGGCCAGGAAGATGCTGCAAAAGAAATAACCGCGTTTTTTAT